>JALVWW010000282.1 GCA_027023175.1 Campylobacterales bacterium | reverse complement strand
AAAACAATGAATAGAAAAAATATAAGAGAGTTTGCCGCGGTTGAGCTTGGACTTAAAACAAGCAGATACAAGTTTGTAAAAAGTTATGATGAGTTAGTGGCGGCAGCTAACGATATAGATTATCCATGTGTTATAAAACCTGTTATGAGCTCATCGGGTCACGGGCAGAGTATCGCCAAAAGCCAGGATGATTTAAAAGCCTCTTGGGAATTGGCAAAAGAGGCAAGAGGAGACGCAAGCGAACTTATCGTGGAAGAGTTTATAGATTTTGACTATGAGATAACACTTTTGACAGTAAGAAATGATACGGGTACAGTATTTTGTGAACCTATCGGTCATATCCAAAAAGATGGAGATTATATATTTTCCTGGCAACCTATGCAAATGAGTGAGACTGCCAAAAACAGAGCAAAAGATATAGCAAAAAAAGTTACAGACGGTCTTGGCGGAAGAGGAATATTTGGAGTCGAAATGTTTATTAAAGGAGATGAAGTATACTTTAGCGAAGTAAGCCCAAGACCTCACGATACCGGAATGGTTACAATGATAACTCAAAGCCAGAGTGAATTTGCACTTCATATAAGAGCTATTTTAAATCTACCGTTGGATTTTATAACTTACGGCAGTGGTGTTAGTGCAGCATATAAAAGTGTTCAAGAGAGTGTCAGGCCTACCTTTGAAGTGGGAGATAATGCTTTTGCTCATAATAGTTTTGTTAGGATTTTCGGCAAACCCGAATCTCATAAAGGCAGAAGAATGGCTGTAGCACTGGTTTTCGGAGAGGTAGAAGCTTCTATACAACAAGCCAAAAAAATTATAGAAAATATAAGAGAATTGAAATGAAAAAGTTAACAGTCAGTGAAGCAGCAAACTTTTTTGGTATAACAAAAGAGGCAATTTACAACCGTGTCAGAAGAGGTAAATTAAGAACCGTAAATGAAAACGGACTAAAGTATGTAGTAGTAGAGGAAAACATAAACTCTATGCCAAAAACGAGACAATCAACCAAATCATCAAGTGAAAAATATACCCGTTTTTTAGAAAACGAAGTAGAAGAGCTTAAGGCAAAAGTAAAAAAACTAGAAAGTGAAAATACAAAACTTATAAAAGAGAAACTTGAGATACTCGAACAGTCAAAAAAAGAGCTTGAAGAGATATTTGCTACTAGAGACGAACAGTTAAAGCAGATACTTCATCTTATGAATGAAAAATATGCACTTCCCAAAATCCAAAGTGTAGAAGTCATAGATACGGGGATGAAAGAGTCGAAAGCCAAGAGTATTGAGCTTAAAGCCAAAAAGACAAAATCAAAAACAAAGAACAAAAAAGGTAAATCTGCAAAAAACAAGAAAAAGAAAAAAGGCAAAAAATGAATATAGTTTTTTTAGATGCGAAAACTGTCGGTGAAGATATATCTCTGGATATATTTAAACAGTTTGGAGACTTCACATCTTATGATACAACTCTTACGAAAAACGATACTTTAAAAAGAACAAAATATGCCGATATCATTGTAACCAACAAAGTTGTTATAGATAAAGATATTATGGATAATGCTACAAATCTAAAGCTTATATGTGTTGCCGCAACAGGAATGAACAATATAGACCTGGAGTATGCAAAAGAAAAAAATATCTTGGTTAAAAATGTTTCTG
>JALVWW010000281.1 GCA_027023175.1 Campylobacterales bacterium | reverse complement strand
AATAAACTCTTTAGGAACAAGATCAAAACCGTTTGGACCTATAATGATACCGAGTATTAGATAGCCGACAACATTTAAAATACCCAAATTTTGTACAAAAACTCTCATAAAAGAGCCGAGTACAAATATAAAACCGACTATAAGTAAAACATACATCCTAAACCTTCAACCCAACCTTGATATATCAAATACTATCATTGATTTGCTTTAATTAGGTTAAAGCTTTACAACAGTAGCCCCATATCCTCCTAGACTTACAGGAGCATCATCGAAGCTTTTTATGCTGGGGTGGGTTTTTAAAAACTCTTTTACCGCGTAAGCCAGTTTGCCTGTACCTATGCCGTGGCTTATGAGTATCTCGTCATATCCTGTTATAAGTGCATCGGAGATAAATTTGTCAAGTTTTTCTATAGCCTCTTCGGCTCTTAAGCCATGCAGATCTATCTTGATAGATGAAAAAGTCGGTTTTTGGATGTGGATATTTGTTTTGGTTTTTGTTTTGGTTGGAGCAAATGATCTTTTTAGCTTGGAAAGCGGTACTCTTAAAGTCAAGCCGTCACACTCTACAAAAGCTTCATCTTTTTTTATGGATTTGATGATACCTTTTTGGCTTCCATATTTTACACTATCTCCGACTTTCAAAGGCTCTTTGTCCTTGACTTGCTTTGGTTTTATCTCTTTTTTTATTTTATGAATTTTATTTAGCGAGCGATGTATCTCTTTGGTATCTTTTTCCTTAGCAACTTTTTTTACTTCTTCCATCAGCTCTCTGTATTTTTTCTCATAAGAGTTTATGATATCATCTATCTCTTTTTGAGACTTCTCTTTTATATCTTTTATTCTCTCTTTTTCCAAACTGACTTCTTCGAGTGTACTGTCAGTCTCTTCTATCTTTCTTTTTAGCTCAAGTTCAAGCTCTATATTTTTTTGGATAAGATCATTTAAACTCTCTTTTTCCTCACCGTAAATCTTCTTGGCATTTTGTACTATGCTAACAGGTATGCCATATCTTAAAGCCGTTTCAAAAGCATAACTCTTGCCTATGGTTCCTTTTAGAAACCTGTAAGTGGGTACTCTATTTTTTTCGTCATAAAGTGCCGCATAAAGCTCTACCTCGTCATATACGGCAAGCATTGAAGAGAGTCTTTTGTGATGAGTTGTAATAACAAGTTTTATATCTTTTTTTATCAATTCATCCAAAATGGCTTTGAAAAGTACTGCTGCTTCGTCACTGTCGGTACCTAACTCTATCTCATCAACCCCAACGAGAGCATCTTTGGTGTTAAAAAGTTTGTGAAATTCACTCATTCTTCCTGCAAATGTGGATATGTCATTTTTTACATTTTGAGGATCATCTACTATCGGGATAATATGCTTAAAATTACCTACTTTTGAACTTTTTGCATCTATTTTCATCGGGATTAGATACTTTGCCAAAAAAGCAACGCTCAAAATAGACTTTAAAAGCATTGTCTTTCCTCCGGCATTAACCCCGGTTATAAAAAGTACCTTTTTTGTAAATTCTATAGATACGGCTCTTGGCTCTTTTAAAGCCGGGTGCTTAAATTCTTTTATCACTATATCTTTTTTGTTATTTGGAAGTATAAAATAAAGCTCTTTCGCTTTAGAAAATGCTACTCTTGCTTGATAGTGATCAAATC
>JALVWW010000280.1 GCA_027023175.1 Campylobacterales bacterium | reverse complement strand
CAAGTATCAAGAATATAAACGCAAATGCATCTTTATATCCTCCAAGGTCTGGCATAAATGCAACTACAACAATCTCTGTAAAACCCAAAATAAATCCTCCCACTACTGCTCCAGCAACACTGCCTATGCCCCCAAGAACTGCTGCAGCAAACGCTTTAAGACCTACTATAACACCCATCAACGGATCAATCGAAGGATAACTAACAGCATAAAATACACCACCTACCGCAGCTAGTCCTGAACCGAGGGCAAAAACTATCGAAATAATAAAGTCTGCATTTATACCCATTAGTTTTACGGTTGGAATATCAAATGCTAAAGCTCTGATAGCCATTCCATATTTTGTTCTATAAAGTATCCAAAGGATTATTGCCAAGAGTATCAATGTAACTGCCGGAACGATAAAAACCATAACAGGCATTATGACATTACCGATATGCAATGTTTGAGTTAAATAATCCGGGGCTGAAAATGCTCTTGGTACTCCACCAAATAAAACATTAAATAAATTCTCTAAAAAGAAACTTATGCCTATGGCAGTTATAAGTAATGATATTTTGGGAGCATTTCTCAAAGGCTTATAAGCAATCTTATCTGTTAAAACTCCCACTATTATTGCTGCCAATATAGCAATAAGTACGGAGAGTTCAAATGGAATCCCACTTGCATGGGCCACATAGGCCGTAAAAGCACCGACCATCATTATATCTCCATGTGCAAAGTTGATGAGTCTTAGCACTCCATATACCATTGTATAGCCTATGGCAATAAGAGCATACATACTGCCAAGACTTACGCCGTTGACCATTTGCTGCATAAAAGTTGAAAAGTCCATATTTCACCCTATTTTAATTTGTAATCGTTATGATATCTTAATGTTTCATAATTATTTTTTAAATTTGACAGATTTCTTGAAATTTCTTTAAGTTGTGTAGGAAGCATGTTTATAATGCCCCGGATAAACCGGGGCATAGTAGTATTTATTATGGATTAACTGTTGTTAAGTAAGCAAATTTACCGTTTTTAACAACATTAACAACTGCTGACTTGACAGCATTTCCATTTTTATCTATATTGATAACACCAGTAACACCATGATAGTTTTTAGTATGTCTTAGGTTATTGTTTACACATACTTTATCAGTTGGGGCTTTACCTTCATCAATACATTTATTCATAGCTGCAAGTATCATGCCATAGGCATCTGCAGCCAATGCACCCATAGAATCTGCAGCTTTATGATTTTTAGCATGAAATGCTTTTACATAAGCTTTAGCCTCAGGAGATTTTGCTGCTGCTTCATTAAAGTGATCAGTATACATAAATCCTTCGACTGCTTTTCCGCCTATTTTTATAAGCTCTGGAAATCCTGAACCGTCGCCGCCTATAAATGGTGCTTTAACACCCATAGCTCTTGCTTGTCTAGCTAGTAATGCACCCTCTGGATAGTAACCTGTAAAATCTATAATATCCGGGTGAAGAGACTTAATAGTAGAAACTTGTGCATTGAAATCTTTGTCTCCAGAGTTAATATATACTGTTTTTAAAACTTTACCACCACCTTTTGTATAAGCTTTTCTAAAAGCTTTTGAAAGGCCTACTGAATAGTCCTGCTTTGTATCTGTAACAATCACAGCAGTTTTATAACCTTTACTAAGTGCATAGTTGGCTGCAACCGCACCTTGAAATGGATCTATAAAGCATGCTCTTGTTACAAATGTTTTACCTTTTGTAACTCTTGGGTTTGTTGAAGCATGAGTTATCATAGGAGTTTTTGCATTTTCTGCAACCGGCGCCATAGCCATAGAGTTAGAGCTTGCAACTTCACCAAGTATTGCAGTTACATGGTTTTTATCAATAAGTCTTTTTACTGCTGTAGCAGCTTCAACTTTGTCACCTCTATCATCTAAAATTATAAGCTTTACATCATCACCATTTTTGAGTTTATGATTTTGTGCATAAGCTATATCTAACCCGCCTTTACTTGTTTGGCCAAACGCCGCAATAGGACCTGTCAAAGGTAAAACAACACCAATCTTCACTTCTTTTGCCAATAAGGCACTGCTAACTAAAACTGTAGCTGCTGCTACACTCAAAACTTTTTTCATTAATACTCCTTAAAATTTTTTTAATTAATGTAAACTTATAATACCAAGTTGAAACTTTTATAAAACTTATAAAAGTTTTTATTATAATTCTTTTTACAAAAAAAGAAAAAATATTACAATTTTACACATTCGGATAACTGAAAACAGAAACCTTAATCCTACGATCTAAATCCTAAATCCTATTTATTGGCAGCTTAAACATTCTCCGGTTCTATCTGCTATATCTTGTTCGCTTTGAGGAGACTGACTTCTTAGATAATATGTAGATTTTATACCTAGTTTCCATGCGAGAGAATAAATTTCATGAAGATATTTACCTGATGCTTTTTCAAGTTTCATAAAAATATTGAGACTTTGCCCCTGGTCTATCCACTTTTGCCTGACAGCACCGGCTTTTATCAGAAGTGTTTGGTCGAGATCATATGCTGGAGTATAGTATCTCCAGGTATTTATATCGAGACTTGGGGCACAAACAGGAATAAGTCCACTTAAATTTTCTTCAAACCATTTCTTTTTGTAAATCGGCTCTATTGTCTGAGTAGTCCCAACAAGGATGGATATGGAGCTAGTTGGAGCTATAGCCATAAGATATCCGTTTCTCATACCATCTTTTTTTACCTTTTCCCTTAACTTGTCCCAATCATATATATATCCAAACAAACCGCCTCTATTAGGTGTTAGTTTTTTCGCTTCCTCACTTGCCAAATCTATAGGAAAAATTCCTTTGCTCCAGTTAGAGCCTTCAAATTCAGGATATTTGCCTTTTTCAAGAGCAAGGTTGGATGATACTTTTATAGCATTGTAACTAACAATCTCCATAATCTCGTCAATCTTTTCAAAATGCTCATCACTGCCCCACTCTATTTGATTTTGAGCCAGCATTTGAGCCTCGCCCATAACTCCAAGGCCGATAGACCTGCTTTTTAAATTGGTCTGCTTCACTTTTTCAAGCGGATAAAAGTTTAGTTCGATTACATTATCGAGCATCCTTATGGCAATCGGCATAATTCTTTCTATATCTTCTTTTGTATTGATTTTTGAAAGATTTATACTTGCAAGATTGCAAACTGCGGTTTTACCGTCAATTTTTTCTTTTTCAACTATAAAAACTTTTTTTCCTCCTATCGTATCAAGTGCTGTAATCTTTTTTGCTTTTTTTATAATACCTTCATCAACTTCAACTTCATCCTCTTCTTCATATATTTGCACAGAGTCATCATCAAATTTTATCTTCACAAGGTAATGGTTGGGATCTGTATTTTGGAAGATTTCAGTACAAAGGTTTGAACTTCTAATGATACCTGAATGAGGATTTGGGTTGACTTTGTTGGCATTATCTTTAAAGCATAAAAAAGGCATACCCGTTTCAAAATAGCTTAAAAGCACTTTTTTCCATAAATCTTTTGCATTTATACTCTCTTTAATAATGGAATCATCATTTTCATAGGCAATATATCTCTTTTCAAACTCTTCACCCCACACATCTGTCAAATCAGACACATCCAAGGGGTCAAAAAGTGTCCATCTTTCATTGTTTGCAACTCTCTTCATAAAGAGATCATTTATCCAAAGTGCGGGAAAGAGATCATGTGCTCTTCTTCTCTCTTCACCTGAATTTTTTCTAAGATCTAAAAAATCAGCTATATCTATATGCCAAGGCTCTATATATACAGCAATCGCACCTTTTCTTGTGCCCAGTTGATCAACTGCAATTGCAACATCGTTGGCAATCTTTAAAAATGGAATTATTCCTCCTGCTGCATTTTTATGACCATCTATACTACTTCCTATGCCTCTTACTTTGCACCAGTCCCAACCTATACCACCACCAAATTTACTAAGTAGTGCCATCTCCTTAAATGTATCAAAAATACCTTCTATATTGTCAGGTGTACTTCCTATATAACATGAACTTAGCTGATGTCTCGGAGTTCTGGCATTTGATAGTGTTGGAGTGGCAAGCATAACTTCAAACTTACTGATAAGGTCATAAAATCTTTTTGCCCAGCTCATTTTATCAAACTCATTTTGAGCCAAAAACATTGCTATTGCCATAAACATATATTGTGGTAGCTCTATCGGGCTTCCTTTTTTATTTTTCAGCAGATATCTGTCGTTTAGTGTTTTAACGCCCAGATAAGTAAACTGCATGTCACGCTCGGGCTTTATATACGCATCCAACTCATCAATATCATATTTGTCTCTAAGCCCTTTTGTTATTCTGCCCTCTTTTTCACCTGTTTCAAAATATTTCCTAAATGAAGGATAAGAATTACCTTTTTCTCCTCCTATATTTCTCCCTACTTTGTGGTATAAATCATATAAAAAGAGTCTAGCGGCTACAAATGTCCAATCGGGTCTATCAACATCAATTTTATCAACAGCAGTTTTTATAAGGGTCTGCTGTATCTCTTCGGTGGATATACCATCTCTAAACTGTATTCTTGCGTCAAGTTCAAGTTCGCTTTGACTAACATTTTCAAGCCCTTCTACAGCACCTTTTGTATTTTTTTGTATTTTTGTAATATCTAGCGGTTCAATTCTACCGTTTCTTTTTGTTACAGTTAGTATTCTATTTGGCATCTTCAAAAACCCTTACAAAAATTTTATCTATATTCTTGGTATAGTATGAGTAGTCAAAACATTCTCTTATTTCATTTTCATTTAGCTTTTCTCTTAACTCTTTATCATTTAAAAGATACTCCAAAAAGAGACTCTCGCCTTTTTCATTAAGAGGTGATTTGCCTTGCTGAATTTCATTCCAAACTTTCATCGCATTTCTTTGGACTATTTTGTATGCATCTTCTCTACTTACTCCTCTTTTTGGAAGCTCAAGCAGAACTCTTTGGGAAAAAACAAGTCCGCCTGTCAAATTTAAATTTTTCATCATATTTTCCGGATAAACCACAAGCTTTTCAATTATTCCTTTCAGTCTGTTGAGCATAAAATCAGTCGTAATAAAACCATCCGGCAGTATAAACCTCTCGACTGAGCTGTGTGAAATATCTCTTTCATGCCATAGAGCAACATTTTCCATGGCCGGCATCGCATAACTTCTTATAACCCTGCAAAGTCCGGTTACATTTTCGCTTAAGACCGGATTTCTTTTGTGCGGCATTGCAGAGCTTCCTTTTTGACCTTTGCTAAAAAACTCTTCTGCCTCATATACTTCCGTTCGTTGATAATGTCTTATGGCAACTGCAATTTTTTCACAAGATGAAGCCAAAAGAGCCAATGCATTCATAAGGTTTGCATATCTGTCTCTTTGGATAACTTGATTTGAAACAGGCGCAGGCTTTAAGCCAAGCTCTTTACAGACATACTCTTCAAGCTCTACAGGAGAGTGAGCAATATTACCCATAGCACCACTTATCTGCCCTACGCTTACAAACTCCAGTGCTTGCTCTAGGTTTTGAAGATTTCTTTTTATTTCATCATACCAAACAGCCAGTACCAGTCCAAAAGTGATAGGTTCGCCATGAATACCATGGCTTCTTCCTACCATCAAAGTCATTTTATGTTCATATGCTCTCTTTTTAATCGCCTCCATCAACTCTTTTACATCTTCTATTATAAGTTCGAGTGAGTCTTTCATCTGCAATGCAACAGCCGTATCTATACAGTCACTACTGGTCATACCATAATGAACCCATCTACTCTCTTCACCCAAACTTTCAGCTACACTGGTTAAAAAAGCTATAACATCATGTTTGGTTGTTTGCTCTATCTCATCAATTCTTTTTATATCAAATTTTGCATTTTTTAAAATTTTTTCACAATCATCATCAGATACAAGACCTAGTTTGTTCCATCCTTTTACAACAGCTTTTTCTACTTTGAGCCAAGCATCATATTTTGCCTGCATGCTCCACTTGTTTTTCATAATATCTCTTGCATATCTCTCTACCATTTGTGATTGTCCTTCTAAAATAAAGTTATTTATTTTACAAAACATTTACTAAATATTTGCTTTTAAGTATATAAATTTGTTATATTTACGCCATTATTTGGAACTATATTACCAAAGGTAAAAAATGGCATTTAAAAAGATAGATTTTTATGTTGAAAAAGAGACAAAAGCTTTTAGGGTTGTTATGGATAAGTTAGCATGCTCTTTAAGAGTTGCTCAAAGATATATCGACAAACAGAGGCTTTTTTGTGAGGATAAAATTGTTAGTGCCAAATCTATCTGCATAAAAGGCAATATTTCTCTTGTTATTTTCAAACCGGTTACAAAGGGCTTGACTCCTTTGTTTCAAACAAAAGATTTTGCTGTTTTTGACAAGCCGAGCGGTTTGTTAGTGCATCCAAAAAACAGAAATACTCCTTATACACTAACTGATGAAGTCAAACATCTCTTTGGCAACAGTGCCAATATCACACACAGGATAGACAAAGAAACAAGCGGGTTGGTGTTAGCGGCAAAGCACAAAAGTGCAGAGATATTTTTTAAAAATTCTTTTCAAAAAAAAGATATCAAAAAAGGATATTTAGCTCTTGTCAATGGCAAAATTGACACTGAGCTTTTCATCGATGCTCCTATAAAAATCAACAGAGACTATTCGGCAATAAAGATAAAAGTTTTTATTGACAAATCTGGCAAAGAAGCAAAAACTATAATAAAGCCATTGAAATACCACCCTGGAAACAATACAACACTTGTCGAAGCTATACCGTTAACCGGAAGACAGCATCAGATAAGAATACATTTGTTTCATGTGAAACATCATATTGTAGGAGATCCTATATATGGGACAGATTACGAAACTGCTTCTGAGTATCTTGACGGTAAATTAAGTGAACAGGAGAGAATAAAATTAACCGGTGCATCCAGGCTTATGCTTCATGCAAACTGGATAGAGTTTTTCTATAACGATATAAGATACAAAATATATTCAAAGACAGGGTTTCAGGCCACCTCTAACAGTAGGTTTTAGTATGCCTACTATAACCAGATATACTCTTCAATATAATAAAACCTGCATCCTCACCTATCCTCTTCCTCTTTCATTGTTATTACCTTGATAATACCCCCTACTCCTACAACGACAACAATCCCTATCAAAATAACTTCTGCCCAATCAACTGCACTAAAGCCACTCATTTTTTTCCTTTTTTTTCATATAATTGTCCACAGGCAGCTGATATGTCCAAGCCCTTTGACTCTCGTATTGTACATGTTATCCCATGGTTACGTAAATAACTTTGAAAACCAAGCATTGCTTTTTCATCCGGTCTTTGAAATGGTGAATTTGGGTAAGGATTGAAATATATTAGATTTACTTTTGCTTTTATACCATGAAGTAGTTTAACAAGTTTTTTGGCACTTTTAATATCATCATTTAAATCTTTTATAACCAAATATTCAAACATTACTCTTTTTCTGGCATCTATTGGAAAATTTCTTACAGCATTCAGTATCGAGGCAATGTTATATGCTTTATTTATCGGCATAAGCTTTTCTCTCATCTCATCATCTACTGCGTGGAGTGAAATTGCTAGCAAAACACCCAGGTTCATCTCTCCCAACTTTTTAATTTGATGGCTTAAACCGCTTGTTGAAACGGTTTGTCTTCTAGGAGATATTCCAAGACCAT
>JALVWW010000279.1 GCA_027023175.1 Campylobacterales bacterium | reverse complement strand
GATATGAAGGCATTTAAGAAAATAATCGGTAGATAACTACCGATTATTTGTTAAGAAGTTTTTTAACTTCCTCTTTTGTTTTTACCACATCTCCGCTTCCGTGGATGACTTGCGGGATGCAAGAAGTACATACATAGACCTCTTCACCTCTACATATTGACTTTAGATATACTCTATTGTCATTTTCATTTGACTCACTAAGACATACATGACATACTACTTTTTCCATACAATACTCCTTCTTAAAAATAAGAGAAAATTATACTAAAAAAAGCTTTAAAGTTCTTGAGTTTTGTTATAACAGGCTTCCATAGCTTTTATAAAAGCATCTCTTACTTTTCCCTCTTCGAGCTTCGCTGCACCTGCTGCGGTTGTGCCTCCGGGAGAAGTTACTTTATCTTTTAAAAGTGCCGGGTGTTCCTCTTTTAAAAGTTCACCTACTCCTTCAAGAAGATATGCTACATACTGGTAGCTAACAGCTCTGTTAAGTCCTAATTTTACGGCTCCATCACTCAAGGCTTCAGCTACAAGTGCCATCCATGCAGGAGCCGAGCCACCTATGCCTGTGGCAATATCGAGCTCTTTTTCGCTCTCAAGCCAAAAACATTTACCGATACTGCTTAGTAACTCCAAAGCTGTATCTTTCATCTCTTTGTCACCACATACCGATATAACCGCTTTTTGCTTGAGTGCTGCGATATTTGGCATAGCTCTTATGTAACTTTGGGCTTTGATACTCTTTTTAAGCCTTTGCAGATTTACTCCGGCAAGGATGGATATAAGAGCTTTGGCAGTTCCGACTGTCTGAAGCGAGGATAAAGTTTGTGGTTTTATGGCAAGTATTACTATATACTTTTCAAGATTTGGTATCTCATTGACAATATTTATGTTTGGATAGAGTTCTTTTAGCTCTTTTACTCTTGGCTTATATTTTTCTACCACTGTTATATCATGCTCTTTAAGCCCACTTAGCATTGCGCCACCCATATTGCCCGCACCTATAAGTAATAGTTTCATCTAATAATCTCCTTTTTAAGAAGCAAAGCTCCACAATTGTCCTCACTTCGTTGTGGAATTTCGCTTACGCTACATCCTCTCACTAAAGCTTTGCCTTTGGCAAGAGAAACTTTCATGATTTTATTCTTATTTTACTTTTGAAACATGAGAGTTTCATTTTTAAACTTTAATTTTTTATAATTATACTATAATATCCATAAAAACAATGGAGGGTATATTATGCCTATGTTAGACAGTTTTATGGTTGACCATACCAAGATGCCTGCCCCTGCGGTAAGAGTGGCAAAACATATGCAAACACCTTGTGGAGATACCATAACAGTGTTTGATTTGAGATTTTACAGACCAAATAAAAAGATAATGTCACCTGAAGGAACACACACGTTGGAGCATCTTTTTGCCGGATTTATGAGAGATCATTTAAACGGTGATGGAGTTGAAATCATAGATATATCCCCTATGGGCTGCAGAACAGGGTTTTATATGAGTGTGATAGGTGATCCGGACGAACAAAGAGTGGTAAAAGCATGGGAAACATCTATGAAAGATGTTTTAAATGTAAAGTCTCAGGATGATATACCCGAACTAAATATATACCAATGCGGCTCAGCACATATGCATTCACTTGAAGCTGCAAAAGAGATAGCAAC
>JALVWW010000278.1 GCA_027023175.1 Campylobacterales bacterium | reverse complement strand
AATATTTTTTAACATATCCCCGTCTCTTAAATGCAGGTGCATATCAAGGGGGGAGTTGAGTGTAATTTTCATAATGTCTCCTGAGCCTCTTTTATCAATCTTTGAATACTCTCTTGGTATCTATTTAGACTCTCTTCATCAGTTGCTTCATACCTTGTAACCAAAACCGGAGTGGTATTGGATGCTCTTACAAGCGCCCAACCGTTTTCAAAGTTTATCCTTACTCCATCTATATCTATCACCTTTTTTACTTTTGGCAAATATGATGGTCTATGGGAGAGTATCTCTTTTATCCATTTCATTAGTTCAAATTTTTTATCTTCACTGACCGGCACTTTTATCTCTTCGGTTGAATAAGTCTTGGGTAGTTTATCTATCTGTACATCTAAATCAAATCCTTTTTGTATCAATTCAAGCACTCTCAATGTAGCATACAAAGCATCATCATACCCAAAGTACCTATCTGCAAAAAAGATATGTCCGCTTACTTCCGCAGCCAAGTCGGCATGAAGCTCTTTTATCTTTACTTTCAGGTTGCTGTGACCTGTTTTATACATCACGGCTTTGCCGCCCATTTTTCTTATCTCATCGTACATAACCTGTGAGCATTTTACTTCACCTATGACTGTTGGCTTATTCATTTCTTTGGCAAAAAGTATCGCCAAGATATCGCCTTTTATATTATATTTTTTTGTCAATACTGCTATCCTGTCCGCATCTCCATCATAAGCAAAACCTATATCATAGCCTTTTTTCAACTCCTCTTTTATATCTTTTAAATTCTCTTCGATAGTGGGGTCTGGATGGTGATTTGGAAAGTTTCCGTCAGGCTCAAGGTATAACCCCTTATAATCTAGCCTCAAATCATCAAATATATCTTTGATGACTACTCCTGCCACTCCGTTTCCCCCATCCAAAACTATCTTGGTCTTAAGTTCTTTCAGAAAAGAGAATTCTTTAACCATATAGTCAATATATTTTTTCTTTGCAGGAATTTTAATGCAAGTTGTATTGTCTTCTATCACCATATCTTGCATTTGTAAAAACTTATCTCTTAAAACATATATATCATTTCCAAAAAAAGGCTTTTTATCGATGGTTATCTTAAAACCGTTATACTCTTTTGGGTTGTGAGAGCCTGTTATCATAACTGAAGCTACAGGTGTAATACCGCCAAATTCTGCATAATTACAAAAATAGCAAACCGGTGTAGGCACCATGCCGGCGTCAAGCACTTTGACTCCGGCTTTTATAAACCCGCTAGCCAAATAGTCCCTTAAAGTTGGAGAATGAGTCCTTGCATCATAACCTATGACTACATATTCACCTTTTTTTTTAACCTCTAAACCCAAGAGATATCCTATAAGTTTAACACTTTTTTCATTTAGTTCTTTTTCAAAAATTCCTCTTATATCATATTCCCTAAAAATATTAGTCATTTTTTTTCTCCAACGAATAGTTGTTGAAATTATAGCATAAGTTAAGACGGCTGAAGGTTATTTAAGTTTTTTTATAGCGATAACCTCTCTATCAATCACAAGAACCGTAACGGCCGTAAAGACCTCTCTCATCCTCCCATTTCAACCTTTCTTAAAGTTACTTTAGATAAAATTAGTCTCTTAATTTTGGTCGCATAGCTCAGTTGGTAGAGCACTACCTCGACAAGGTAGTGGTC
>JALVWW010000277.1 GCA_027023175.1 Campylobacterales bacterium | reverse complement strand
CCAATATTTCTCGTGCTTCTTTATAATCATTCTCTTCTAAACGGATGGTTGTTTGTGTTTTAGGCATAGTGTATCCTTTTTTATTAATTATATCCCAAATGGGATGTAAAGTCAACAGAGTGTATTGAAATTAAAATACTTTATATCAAATAAAGCCTTTTTTTGAATCTACAAATTTTATAGTAACGTATAAAACAACTACAGCAAAAATCAATGCTATAAATTTATTGGGTATAAAATAAACCAACCCAAATAATACAAAGTTAACACCAATAGAATATATAACTACCTTACTATGACTCCAGCCACCTTGTGTAAGTCTTTGGTATGCATGTTTTTTATGCGCCTGACTTAACTTTTCTTTATTTCTATAACGTCTAAAAAGTGTTAAAGTAGCATCAAACCAAAAAAGTCCAAAAAGGATTACCCATATCCAAAAATTTGTCGAAACTTCGTTAGCATAATATAGAGTAAATATAGCCACATTATAACCAAGCAATGTACTCCCTACATCTCCCATGAAAATTTTGGCTTTGTGCCAATTCCAAATTAAAAATCCTAAAACAGCAGCAATTAAAATAAGAAAGTGTAACCCACCAAAAAGAATATATCCAGCAACCCCAAGAAATATCGCTTCAGATCCTGCATATCCGTCTATCCCATCTAAAAAGTTATAAAGATTAATAAACCAAATTATCATAAAAAAGGCAAACAGATTGATGATTAGTTGATTATCAATAGCAAAAAAGAACAAATCAAGTTTTTCAAATCCTCCGAGAAAATATAGACCCAAAAATGCAACTAAAGCTTGGGCACCTAATCTAAATTTTGCACTTAATTCAACACGGTCATCTATATAGCTAATTACAGATATGATAATGCCTGTCATCAATGCATAATAAAGATTTTGATTAATCTCCTGAGAGAAAAATAGATATGTTAATCCCAAAAACCATGTTAATGCAATAGCAATACCCCCTCCATGAGGTACAGGAGTAGTATGGGAACTGCGTTCATTTACTTCTGCTAAAAGTGAGTTTTTAATCGCGTGTTCTTTTATAAAATAGGTCAAGGCAAATGAAAGTAGAAAGAGAAAAATATAAATCATACTTTTTCACCTTTTATCATATATTTGACCCCTTCTTCTGTACTGTAAGGGTTTTTAAGTCCTAATATTTTTTTGGTTTGACTGTTGTCTACTTCCAGGCTGCCAAAGAGTCTTTGGTGAAAAGAGGGTTTTAGCAGTTTTAAAAAAGCTTCAAAAAATGGTATTTTGACAAGGTGAACTTTTTTATCTAATGTATTTGCTATATATTTAATGAGTTTAGTTGTACTCAATGGCTCATCATCGCTGGCCAAAAATATACCACTTTTTTGTTTCTGAATAATCTCGTCTATTAAATGTGATAAATTACCTACATATACCATGCTTCTTCTGTTGTGCATACCTCCAAAAGGTAAAACAGAGATTTTAGATACCAAATTGACCAAATTTTTTATATTGGCTTTTACGCCATATCCATACACAATCGGTGTCCTGATAATGGACACTTTGAAAGTATCATCTTCCATTTGGTAAAGTGCATTTTCTGCCTTAAATTTACTTTTACCATACTCATCTTCAGGTTTACAAAGAGTATCTTCTTTGTAGATATTATTGGTCTCCTCCCCATGCACTTTAACCGTACTCATAAATACAAAATGTTTCACTCCACTTTCTTTTGCTTTTTTTGCTAAATTCAAAGTTTGAGTTACATTTACTTTTTCATACTCTTCTTCACTTGCTCCTCCCATCTGATGCACCAGTGCCGAGAGATGAATAATTATATCGGTATGTATTAAATCTAAACTATCTAAGTCATCCTTCAAAAAAGAGAAAGTTTCGATATTGTATTTATTTCCATAGTTATTTTGGAAATAGCTTCCTATAAAGCCACTACTCCCTGTTAATAATAGTTTCATCGATTTGTATCCTCATAAAATGATCTGTAAATATCCAAGTGAGTATTGATAACTTTTTTAATTGAAAATTCTTTTTCAGCTAATTCTCTACCTGCTTTTCCCATAGCTACTCTCAAACTTTTGTTCTCAATAAGTTTCTTGATAGCATTTGCTAATGACTGAGAATCTTTTACTTTCACAAGTATACCAGTTTTATTTTCTTCTATAGCATCTCTGCATCCTGGTACATCTGTGGTTACGATAGGTCTGCCACATGTGGCAGCTTCTATAAGTACTTTTGGTAGGCCTTCTCTGTATGATGGTAGAACCACGATATTGGCTTTTGCAAACACTTCAGAAATATCGCTCGTAAATCCATGGACTTCTATGATACCGTCTTCTTTTATATGATTGAGTTCATTCGCATTAAGTGATGCAGGATTATGTCCATCAATATCTCCATAAAGTATAAAATTTGCATTTATTTCTTTATCCAATAGGATTTTTGCAGCTTCAATAAACTCCAAAACTCCTTTATCTTTTAAAAGTCGTGCTGCCATAACTACATTAGGTATACCTATAGACTCTTCTCTGTATATATAGGTTTTAAGGTCAACCCCCGACCCACGTATCAATATCTCTTGGTCTTTTTTAATAATCTTATATTTACTTAGTATATCTCTGTCATTCGTGTTCTGTACTATAACTTTTGAATTTCTTCCACCCAGTGCAATTTTATATAGTTGTATAATGAAAGCTCTTAAAATAGAGGTTTTTAAACTGTCAGAGGTAAATATGTATCCTAAACCAGATATAGCAAAAACTTTATTTTTTATACCGATAATTCTTGAAGCAATGCCACCATAAAGGACTGGCTTAATCGTTACAAAATGTACTATGTCGGGATTAACGGTTCTCAATGTTTTTTTAATTGCAATAAAACTTTTGATTTCCTGTAGAATGCCTGTACCTCCTCTTGAAAGATCCAAAGGATGAACAATCAACCCAAGATTCTCTAAATACTCCTGTTTGTCAGTCATCCCACATGCAATATGAACTTCATAGCCTTTTTCTTTAGCTCCAAGTGCAATGGGTAAACGATGAGAAATGAAAAACCAATCTACGTTTACAATAAATAATAATTTTTTATTCTTCAATATCTAAAGCCTTTTTGTACTGAGCCATACTTTTATCTATATTAAAATCTTGAATTCTGGTTAGATTTTTTGTTTTAATTTCTTTTTTATCAATGTTGCCATATAAATAAATCTTCATTTTTTCTATTAATACTTTTGTATCGCCTACAGGATAAAGTAAACCGTATTTTTCATCTACAAGTATTTCTCTTGGACCATTTTTACAATCAGATGACACTACAGGAAGTCCTACTGCCATAGCTTCAACCAAGACATTTGGAAAACCTTCTATCTCCGAGTTCATGACAAATAAATCAGATTTATCCAAATAATAAAAAGGATTAGAAACATTACCTAAAAAATGTACTTTGTCATTTATCTCTAGTTTTTTACAATGTGCTACAAGAGTACTCTTTAAACTTCCATCACCTAAGAAAATAAGTTCCAAACTATCATCTTTCTTTTGTAGTTTATAAAATGCATCTATTAAATCACCATTTCGTTTTAACGGGATTAATCTACCTACAGAGATAATATACTTTTTATTATACAAAAAATCAACTGCATTATCTTCTAAAATATTTTTTTTACTGTTTATATACTCTACATCAACAGGATTATGTATAACTTTTGTGTCCGTTGTAATACTCATTAATGATTTTAAATCCTCATCAACCCCTTTAGAGTTTGAGATAATCATATCTGCTTTATTAAACAAGGATTTAACCAAAAATAAATTTACTTTTCCAAGTAGCCCCTCTTTTTTATAACGAGAAGTCGTACTTCTTATGTTTATGATACTTTTATGCTTAGATCCGAGCAAAGTACATAGTATATTTATATAGTTTGGTCTATATAAAAAAGATATTACCGTTTCTATATGGTTATTTCCTATATATCTTTTAAGTCTCCAAGCGATAAATGGTAATTCTATTAATTTTTTTATACCACTTTTTGGAATAGTAGAAAAAACTATAGGTTTTATTTTTGAAGGAATATCATATTCTATACCATCCTCAAGCATAATAAAGTGAACATTAATATTTTGATTCATAT
Source organism: Campylobacterales bacterium (assembly GCA_027023175.1). Lineage (GTDB taxonomy): Bacteria > Campylobacterota > Campylobacteria > Campylobacterales > JALSKU01 > JALSKU01. Next base: position 3,657 of record JALVWW010000277.1, on the reverse strand, counting down.
CCAATTCTTTAAGGAGTAAAGATATAACTCTTTCTGCACCACCTTTTTGCATTGTAGCACTTAAGATAAGTATGTTTTTAGTTTGCACTATACTTCTCCATCCATTTCACATAAGTTATTAGTGTCCATATTTGATGGTAGTTGTTTTCACTGCCATTCATGTGATTTTCTATCATTTCTTTTACATAGTCACTGTTTATGTCATCTATTTTCTTTAAGTTTTCTTCAGATAAAGTAGCATATACATACTCTTTTAGCTCATTTCTAAACCAATTTTTTAGAGGTACAGTAAAGCCACTCTTAGGTCTGTTAAAAAGTTCTTTTGGGAGGTAGTCATAAAGTATATCTTTGAGTATATTTTTCCCACTGCCATTTTGATATTTATATTTAAAAGGTATTTTTTGAGAAAACTCTACAATTCTATAGTCAACTAAAGGTGTTCTAGCTTCTAAACTGTATGCCATAGTTGCTCTATCAACCTTTGTAAAAATATCACCATTAAGATATGTCTTTATGTCATAATCAGACATCCTTTCAAAAAAGTCTTTTTGACTATACAAATATTTTTTATATGCATCTTGACACAAAATATTTTCTTGCTTAAATAGCTTTTCAAAGTCAAATAGTCTACCACTGTACAAGAATAACTCTTCGAGACTATCTATTTTTAATCCTTCAGCTATTTTCTTGACTCTATAATTTGGCACTAAATTCAACAGAGAACTTCCAACGGTTCTTAGAAACTCAGGTAGCTTATAAAGTGGTGCAACCTTTGCCATACGAAAGTAGTTGTTGTAGCCCCAAAACAACTCATCCCCCCCATCGCCAGAAAGTGCTACTGTTACATGTTTTTTTGTTTCCCTTGAGAGTATCATCATGGCTAGGGCAGAAGAATCATTATAAGGTTCATCATAGTACTCATGTAAATTATCTATGAGTTCTATCATGTCTTCTGGTTTACATTCTAGTGTATGATGCTTTGTACCAAGTAGTCCAGCTACTTCTTTTGCTATGTTAGACTCATCAAACTCATTATCAGAAAACTTTATAGAAAAAGTGTCCAGTTTCTCACCTAGTTCTTTTGCTACTATAGCAGCGACAAGACTACTATCTACTCCTCCACTTAAAAAAACACCTACAGGAACATCACTATGTAGTCTTTGTTTTACAGAGTCTATGAGAAGCATTTTTAGGTCTGCTTTTATACTATCGTAAGAGTCATCTAAGTGTTCTTCTTTTGTAGATATGTCCCAGTACTGTTTTTTACTAAACTCACAACTTTCTAAGTCATAAAAGAAACTATGTCCAGCTTCAAGCTTATACACATTTTCAAATATAGTATAAGGCTCAGGAACATACCCATAACGAAAGTAAAGTTTTTCACTTTTTTTGTTGATATTTAAATCTTTCTCATGAGCTATCTGCTTTAACTGCGAAGCAAACTCAAAAATACCCTCTTTTTTATAGTAGTAAAAAGGTTTTTTTCCCAGTCTGTCTCTAGCTCCAAAAAAGATATTTTTTACAGGGTTATAGATAACAAAGGCAAACATGCCATTTAGCTTATGAAGGATATCCTCCCCAAAGTGTTTATACCCTTGGAGCAGTACTTCTGTATCTGAGCTAGTATGAAAGCTATAGCCTTCATCTATGAGCTCTTCCTTTATCTCTTGGTAGTTATATATCTCCCCATTAAACACTATCTCATATCCATCACAACTAAAAGGCTGATTTGATCTACTCTCAAGATCTATGATAGCTAATCTATTATGACCAAAAGAATAGTTTTCACTTAGAAATGTTCCTGTAAAATCTGGACCTCTAAAGTCAGCTAGTTTCATAATTGTAAGTATAGATTCTTTTGTTTTTTGTTTATTTATTCCGTATATTCCACACATTATAGTTTTCCTCTAGCGTCTAATGATTCAATAACTTTACTGTAAAGTGTTGCATATACATCGGTAGAATAATAATTTTCTATAATCCATCTTCCATTATTGGCAAAATACTCACATAAGTTAGGGTCTTTTGAAAGTTTATTTAACGCTTCGTACCATTCTTCATTGTCATTAGTTATACAGTATCCACATTCTTTAATGTCTAGTATAGCTTTGTTCATTGGCAAACAAGTACTAATAACAGGAACACCACAAGACATATATTGTAACATTTTAAAAGCACATTTCCCATGACTATGTTCATTCTCAACAAGTGGCATAATACCCACATCAAAACTTTGAATGTCTTGAACATCATCTTCTTCTGACCAAGGTTTAAAAATGTATTGTTTTGGAGGAATAGTTAAAAATTTTGGGTCTTCGTTTGAAACAATTTTCAATATAGCATTACTATTATCCTTTAAAAATCTAGCCAGTTGTTTTTCAACAAGTTTCAAAGATGGAAAGTTTGAACTTGTCCCAATCCAGCCAATCACAAAAGTTGAAGATTTTTTCTTATCTCTAGGTGTATATTTGTCAATATTTATAGGCGTTGGTATGATATTTACATTAGAATTTATTTTTTTATAATAATCAAATAGATAGTTATTGCAAACTACAATTGCTGATGCTTTACTTGCAATTTTATCAATAGAATTAAATTTTTGACGCAAATGAACAGCATCATCAATATCTAATATAAATGGTTTATAGAAGAACCTCTCTAGTGTATAGAGTGTAGATATCATTTCTCTTTGTAACAAAATGAGATTGTATTTTTTTTGTTCAAAAAGTAAAGGAAGTCGACTAATAACAAGATTTATAATCCATAAAAAACGTGCCAGTTTATTACTGGGAGGATATGAGCTAATATTACTTTCATAGAGAAACAGAAGTAGCCCTTTCTTTTTAAAACTATCTTTTACTTCTTTTAGTCTATACCTGTATGAAGGTATTAGTTTACCTTGTCCTATGCCTAATACTTTCAATTTTTGCATAATCCCTCCCGTTTTGTAAAATACATGATTAGCAATAGTATATATATAATTCTTGTATAAAAGAAAATATCATACCCAATTTCAAAAAATAAAAATGCAATCATAATTATAAATATATAAATACAATTTTTCTCCATTATTTTCAAATAAAATAAAATATAAAATACGATTGTTCCACTTATTCCATATATTAATAAATTATGAATATAGCCAGAATCAGTATAAACCAAACTCTCTAAATATCCAATACCATCACCCATTAATTGATTGTCTTCTAAATAGTTTATATTATTACTTAATACGCCACTTGCACCATACCTTGACAATAGACCATTTGCATCTGTCCCCGACAGAAGACCAACAACATCAATAAAACTATTGAGCAACAAGAATATTACCACAACTATAAGTAAATTAATCATGAAAAATTGAATGTTTAGTTTTTTAAGTAAAAATTTTGTATTGATAATGGTGGCTATTGTAAAAAGAATAAAAAATAAAGCGCTAAAGGATTTTAGCGCAACCAGAAGTAAAGTAAATGCTATAGCCATAGCTAAATGCAGAAAAGATTTAGATCTCAACCACATCACATAATAGAGAATAAAAAATATAAAATACATAAAAGCGGCAATACTATGAGAGCCAAATGGTCCTACTGGTCGGCTATCTGACATCATATATTTATATAATTCTGTAAAAGAAGTTACATATGTGCTACTTAAATA
>JALVWW010000276.1 GCA_027023175.1 Campylobacterales bacterium | reverse complement strand
GCTTGAGGGTGCTTTAAATGTGAGCAACTCTGATATCTCCATAGCCATAAGCGGAATAGCCGGTCCCGTGGGAGGCACAAAAGAGAAACCTGTCGGGACAGTATATATCGGAGTAAAAAGTAAAAACAATGGGGAAGTTATAAGGAGAGTTCATTTTAAAGGTGACAGAGTTTACATTCAAAATCAGGCTGTACTTTATGCTGCAAAGTTATTAATTGAGCTAGAAAAAAATATTTTTTTTCAAAACCCATAAAAAACCCTTGACAAATGATATTTTTTTCTCTATAATTTCAACTCCATTTCAAATGGTACGGGTGACTCCTTAGCTCAGCTGGTAGAGCATCTCCCTTTTAAGGAGGTGGCCGTTGGTTCGAATCCAACAGGGGTCACCATTTTTATTTAAGATAAATCTTAAGCCAAAAGACCCCATCGTCTAGTGGCCCAGGACCCCGCCCTTTCACGGCGGTAACAGGGGTTCAAATCCCCTTGGGGTCGCCATTTATTGGCATAAAAGTTCTTGGGCAAATCTCCGGTCGCTTAGCAAGTTTGACCTAAAAAAACTTGCAGTTTTTTCAGGTTCCAGGTCGCTTAGCTCAGTTGGTAGAGCGCCACCCTTACAAGGTGGATGTCAGAAGTTCGAGTCTTCTAGCGACCACCATTCTTTTGGTTGCGGCGGTAGTTCAGCTGGTTAGAATACCGGCCTGTCACGCCGGGGGTCGCGAGTTCGAGTCTCGTCCGCCGCGCCACTTTTCAAATATTTTTAAAACAGGTTTTTTATGTCTTATCTATATATTGGTATAGTTATCATTTTTGTTATAGCTCTTTTAGTGGTAGGCTTTGTAATGGATAAGGAAGAAAACGAAGAAGAGCCAAAAGAGTAGAGATAATCCTCTAATCTTTTAACATTTGCAGCACCTCTTTATCATCAAAATTGCTATATAAGTGTTTTAAGATATTTAAATCCTTTTTTATATATTGGTTTTTCTTGACTTTGTTTTTAAAAAAAGCAAACTCTTTTTTTGCATTTTCTATATCATTTTCCAAAATATAAGCCATACCTAAATATTCTGCTGCATAATGATGCCCTATCTTTAAAGCTTTTTGTGCATTTATTTTAGCATTTTTTATATCACCGCCTAAAAGAAAATACCAAGAAGCCTTTGCATACATTCCATCTTTATTGATACTGCTTGCATACTTTAAACACTCTTTTTGGTGAGTTTTATCAAACTTTTGCCCCACATAATAATCACATCTAATCATATCTCTACCTATAGCACAATTACAAGCATATAAAACACCACTTATCAAAACCAAAATTAACAAATATCTCTTCATAACAATTTAACCTCTCTACTAATAAAAAAGTATTTTACAATATTTTTATTTAAAAGATAATTTTATTACAAATGCCGTACCATTGTCTATTTTTTTTACATCAATAATACCATGCATATTTTCTTCGATAATGATCTTGCTCATATAAAGACCTATGCCTGTTCCTTGTTTTGCATGTTTGGTGGTAAAATATGGTTCAAATATTCTATCAATAATTTTTTCATCAATCCCTCCCGCATTATCCTCTATCTTTACAATAGCAAAATGTTTGCCTTTTTTTAAAATCATTTTTATATAGGGATTTTTTATCTTTCTTTCCAAAAGGGCATCTTTTGCATTTGAAAGTATATTTAGTATTGCTTGAGAAAATTCTCGCGGATAGCCAAATATTTGACTATCCTCTTTTGTGTCTATTATAAAGTCAATATTGTTATATTTTAGTGATGATTCTATAATATAACTGGCATTTTCACACTCTTTGGATAAGCTAAATTTTATCTTTTTCTTTGAAGGTTTGAAAAAATTTTGAAAATCACTAATTGTATTTGACATGTGAGATAATATTTTATTGCACTCCTCTATACTCTCCTCAAAAAGTTCATCATCAAGATCTTCATACTCTTTTCTTACTTGCATATTCATCAATATTGCACTTATTTCACCAAGAGGTTGTCTCCATTGATGAGCAATATTACCTACCATATTACCCATTGCCGCGAGTTTGCTTTGCTGGATTAAAAGTTGTTCTTGTTTTGTTCTTTCTCTAATTTCTTGCACTATTCTATCTTCAAGACTATCTAACATTTCATTAACAACTTTCTTTAATTTATTTAACTCATTTGAACTTGCCTCTTCTTGAAGTCTTCTTTTAAGATGTCCCTTTTTTAACTCATCAATAACACTTGTCGCATCCTCAATCAAACTAATATCTTTTTTTAGATTTGCTCTTATGATCTCTACATTTTCATTTATCATTTTAGCCATCTTTCCAAATTCATCATGACTGTTTAAATCTATCTTTACTTTTTCATCTTTATTGATTTTTCTATCCAAGAGTAAAAAAAATCTTTCTAAACCGTTTTGTACCTTATCAAGAGAAAATATTATATCTCTTGCTATCATAAAACCAAAAACAAGTGTCAATAAAATAACTACGGCTGTTCCATATAAGATAATTTTCTTCTCTTTTTTAAAAAGATATTTTGACTTTTCAAATGTATCATTTGATTGGGTAAGCAACTCTTCTTGAATCTTTTTTAGTTTATAAATTAATTGATAAAATACTTCTCTTTCAGTACTGCCGACATTTGAAAATGTTCCCCTGCTAAATCCGATTCTACTATTTTTATCCTTGGTAAATACCAGTTCTTTATAGTTTCTCCAAATACCATCAACAATGCTGTTATGCAAATTATTTAGTGATATATCAAGTTTTTTAACCAATTTGGCCAAATTGTAACTCAAAATAGTTTTATAGTCATTGCTGTTTGTTGTTGAAAGAGAGAGTGTAATTTCTCTTAGTTTAAAAAGTGGAATGATACATTTTTGTTGAATATTTTCTACCTTTTGAAAGTCTTCAAAAACATACTTAATTCTTTCAAAACCATTTTTTGAGATCTTAAATGCCAAAAATGACATGAGACTTATGGCAACAATACCCAAAACTGCCATAAGAGAAAATTTATACCTCCCCTTTAAATATTTTATCAATAGCTACTCCGTCAACTTATATCCGATGCCGGATAAATTTTTAATGCAATGTTTTGGAAGTTTTTGTCTTAAGCTACCTACTAAAGTTTTCAATGCCCCGTCAGTCATAATATCATCTTGCCAAATAACATCTTGTAACTCTTCATATGTTACAACCTTATGCCTATTTTGTATCAGTAGTTCTAAAAACATTATTTCTTTTCTTTGTAGTTTTATTGCTTTGTCTTTGTATCTGATGATTTTATTTTCCGCTTCATATATGTACTCGTCTGCTATTTCTACTGATACAGGATGATTTTCCAAGATAACATCAAGGCATTTTTTTAATGAATTTTTCAACTCTTTTAGACTGATAGGCTTTACTATATACTGCTCCAAATGTAATTCAACGGCATTTAAAAGATAGGATTTTTCAGTATGAGCGGTAACTAAAACTATAGGTATCTTTTTATCATTTTTTCTAATCTCTTTTACCAAAGAAATTCCATCCATTTTTGGCATAAGAATATCAGTGTAGATAATATCGGGGTTTTTCTCATGATAAAGCCTCAAACCCTCTTCGCCGTCTTTTGCTTCAAGTACCTCTTTTGCGTAGTACTTCAATGAGTCGGATATCTTTTTACGGATACCCTCCTCATCTTCTACATAAAGGATTGTTAATGTTTTTAGCTTTTCTAGAACCATTTTATCCATTTGGAACTTCTTTTAAAAATTTAAGTATAAAAATTTTACACTTTTTATACTTAAAGATATCTCTAATCTTTCTGGGTAAGTATTCCATCCTTTGCATAAGCGTGTAAAAATCTCAAAATCAATTTAGCCTCTTTTTTTGTAGGCTTTGCAAACTGTTTCATACTGTTAAATAACACATCCCACTCTTTCATAGTATGTTTTTTTACAACTCTTGCTCTGTGACATCTTGTGCATTTGTCATAAAAAAGGTCGGAATTTTCCTCCCAAGCCTCTTCTGGATCATCAGTTAAATTATCTTTTGAGATTAAAACTTGCACACTTCCTTTTTTACTGTTTTTACTATCTTTTTTTATCATATTGGCTTTTTTTACCGAAGCCAATATCAGCTCTCTATTTGGTGTGGCATAAAGTGTCTTACCGTCTTTTCCGATATAGCCACTTATTTTTACTAAAACTTTTTTGCCTTTTTTTGATATTTTTTCTACAGGTGAACCGTTATAGATACTTATATCGCCCTTTTTTACATCCAACTTTACACCATTGTCAAGATATAAATATGATGTTGCCTGTGCTAGTGAAAAAGTCACTGCACAGGCTAAAAATACTTTTAATATACTCATAGGCAACCTTTATGCCTCAACTGTTTTTGGCATTACATATGCCTGATTTGGCAATAATTCACCTTTAGCTTTTCTTATAGCTACCAATACTGTATTGGCACTACAAGCTTGAGCCATACTTGAAGTAGGTCTAGAGGATGTTAATACATTTGGATTGCCACTGTTTCCTCTTGAATATTTCTCTCCCGGTTTTTCAGGACAATACCAAGATCCCTCTTCTATGGCAACAACGCCTTCGCGAATATCATCTGTAACTTTTGCACCGACAAGCAATCTTCCTCTGCTGTTGTATACTTCAACAACATCGCCATCTTGTATGCCATACTTTTTGGCATCTTTAGGATTTATTCTTATCGGCTCTCTATCTTTTATCTTATACACTTTTCGTATCCAAGTATTATCAAGCTGAGAGTGCTTTCTATATGTTGCATGAGGAGACAAAAGATGCAAAGGATACTTTTCAGTTAACTTGCTTCCTAGATACTCTGCAGGCTCAAACCATGTAACATGACCTTTAAAATCTTTATATCCAAAGCTGGCAAATTTTTTAGAAAATATTTGTATCTTACCGCTTTCTGTTTTTAAAGGATGTTTTTTAGGATCTTTTCTAAAGTCTCCATGCCTTACAAACTTATAGGCGGATTTTGGTATCTTAAATTCTACATGACCACTTTCCCAAAATTCTTCAAAACTTTTTACTTTTGGACCGTCTGAAGAAGCATAAAAATCTTTTATATGCTCCATTACACTTTTATTGCCTGTAAATCTTTTATATTTTCTCTCACCAAATCTTTTTGCAAGAAGAGAATAAATCTCAAAGTCATCTTTTGCTTCATAAGGGTTGTCTATAACTTTTCTCATTGCATAGATAACATCACCTGAGTAACTACCGCTTATCATACTTATATCATTTCTCTCAAGTGTTGTAGTAGCAGGCAAAACTATATCGGCAAATTTAGCCGTAGGTGTCCACCATGGATCTTGAACAACAAGCGTATCAAGAGTCTTAAGTCCTTCAATAAGCTTATTTAAATCCTGCTGATGTCCGACATTATTAGCTCCGGCTACATACATAAGTTTGATGTGAGGAAGAGTGATGGTCTCTCCTGTAAAAGTTATCTTTTTACCGGGATGCAAAAGTGTTTCAACAATTCTTGAAGCCGGAATAATAGCATCAACTCTATTTCTTCCCTGGGAAAAACCTTCAGGTCCATTTGCTCCGGCTGCTGCTTGTCCGCCTCCACCATAATGCATTGAAAAACCAAAACCACCTCCGGGGATTCCTATCTGACCTATCATAGAAGCAAGTGTTATGATGCCCCACTGAGCTTGTTCACCATGTTGTGCTCTTTGTATAGACCAGTTTCCGGCGATAAATGTTCTTTTTGATACAAATAGTTCGGCTAACTCTTTTATCTTTTTCTCGCTAACTTCAGTAATCTTTGCAGCCCATTTAGGCGTTTTGGCAACCCCATCACTTTTTCCAAGCAAATAAGGCAAAAATTTATCAAAACCGTCAGTATATTTTTCTATAAATTTTTTATCATATTTTCCTGTCACATACAAATGATACATCATACCGAGCATCATAGCAACATCAGTATTTGGTCGTATATGTATACATTCAGCATCAAGCAATTTTGCACTCTCTGTTTTAATAGGGTCGATACATATAAACTTCATACCTGATTTTTTATATTTTAAGTAATATTCACCACTATTTTTATGATTTGGTACGGCAAAATCTATCTTGTTGGTTTTAAAAAGATCCGCTCCCCACATAACATATACTTCAGTATTTGCAAGTAAAACTTCATGAGCAGTCTGCAAAGAGTAAACTTCCATATCACCCACTATAGTAGGATTTGTCTGTAAAGCAGCTCCTACACTATAATCACCCTCTATAGATACTGATCCTCCTTTTACAATATTGAAAAATCTTCCCGCAAGTGTAGGACAATAATTTACAAGACCGGGATGTGCCCATCCATCTGTTGTTCCATTATATATACTCTCCCTTGGAGTCTCTTTTATCTTTTTGGCAACCAAATCCAAAGCTTCATCCCAACTAACTCTGATAAATTCATCATTGCCTCTAAGCTCTTTATGGTTTGGTCTTCCCTCAAGATAAGTTTTTCTAACATAGGGATATTTTACTCTAGTATTTGAGTATGTTCTATCAATTAGAGCTTTTATCATTCCGGTTGGCCGTTTATCCAATCCTTTTTGAGGCTCTATATCTATAATCTTTCCATCTCTGACATATGCATAAAATGGACCAAAATGACTGGCATGGGGTATCTTCTTAACCGGGGAAAAGAGTTCTGTGGCATTTAAACTTCCACTTCCCAACACTACAGCGGCTGCCGTACTACCCTGTAAAAACTTTCTTCTGGAAATACTCATAATTTATCCTTTCAAAACTTACTTTGTGAAAGTATAATAAAAAAAAGTCAGAAAAAAGTCAGAAAAAGCACTAAATATAAAATTTTTTATATTTAGTGCTTATTTTTATAATCTTTTGGAGTATTTTTTCTTAGGAATAGCTATGATAATTGTTGCAAATACAACCCCTATCACCCAATATATCCATTGCGGAATTGGTATAGGCTCTCCTGCAGCATAGGAGTGCATACCTGAGAGATAGTAGTTTACTCCAAGGTATGTCATGATAACAGATGCATAAGCTAAAGTAGCGGCTACCGCAAATGCAAACTGAGAGTTAAGCTTTGGAATAAGTCTCATATGAACTACCGCAGCATATACCAAGATACTTACAAGTGCCCAAGTCTCTTTTGGATCCCAACTCCAGTATTTACCCCAAGACTCATTTGCCCAAACTCCACCTAAAAAGTTACCCATCGTCAAAAGCATAAGTCCAAGTATCATCGACATCTCATTTACTCTTGTAGCTTCCGTGATACTTCTTTGGATATGTTCATTTCGAGGATTTTTAGGATCATTGCTTAGCATGATAAACATTATCAATGTGAAAAATCCTAAAAGTGCATTTAACCCCAAAAAGCCGTAACTTGCCGTGATAACTGAAACATGCACCATAAGCCAGTAAGATTTAAGTACAGGCACTAGGTTGGTTATCTCAGGATCCATCCAGCTTAAATGAGCTACAAATAAAAATACACCTGAAAGTATTGCAGTCAATGAAAGAGACATAACTGATTGCTTAGAAAATATAAGTCCTGCTAACATCAATGCCCAAGATATATATATCATTGACTCATAACCGTTACTCCAAGGAGCATGACCTGAAACATACCATCTAAGTCCCATATTGAAAGTTTGGGCAATAAATGCCAAAAGTATCACCACAAAGAAAAATCTAACTATCCATTTGATAGAACTTTTAGGTCTGAGCATTTTATACATGATAACAAACAGTAGCAAAAATCCACTCAAAAGGTATATAGGGATAAGTCTAGGAAATATATTTAAGT
>JALVWW010000275.1 GCA_027023175.1 Campylobacterales bacterium | reverse complement strand
AATGAAAGTATTTTATCATGATGCTTTGATCATCGGAGGAGGACTGGCAGGTCTTAGAGCTGCCGTTGTAGCTCAAAAAAGAGGATTGAATGCAGTTGTTTTATCTTTGGTTCCGGTAAAGAGATCCCACTCAGCAGCTGCCCAGGGTGGTATGCAAGCAAGCCTTGCAAATTCCAAAATGGGACAAGGCGACAACGAAGATGTTCACTTTGCAGATACAGTAAAAGGAAGTGACTGGGGATGTGACCAGGAAGTTGCAAGAATGTTTGTGACAACTGCTCCAAAAGCCATAAGAGAATTGGCCGCCTGGGGCGTTCCATGGACCAGGATAAAAAAGGGTCCCAGAAATGTTGTCATAAATGCACAAAGAACAACCATAGTTGAAGATGAAAAGGCTCACGGACTTATCCAGTCAAGAGACTTTGGCGGTACCAAAAAGTGGAGAACATGTTTTACTTCTGATGCCACCGGACACACTATGCTATATGGTGTAGCAAATGAAGCCATAAAAGACGGTGTTGTCATAGAGGACAGAAAAGAAGCTATTTCCATCATAAATAAAGAGGGTAAGTGTTATGGCGCAGTTGTGAGAGACTTGGTAACAGGTGAACTTTCAGCATATGTTGCAAGAGCTACCCTTATAGCTACCGGAGGATACGGAAGAATTTATCAAAATACTACAAATGCCGTAATATGTGAAGGTATCGGTCAAGCTATTACACTCGAAGCCGGCGGATATCTTGGTAATATGGAAGCGGTCCAGTTTCACCCGACACCTATAGTACCTTCAGGAATTCTACTTACCGAAGGATGTAGGGGTGACGGCGGAATCCTAAGGGATGTGGATGGCCACAGATTTATGCCTGATTATGAACCTGAAAAGAAAGAGCTTGCAAGCCGTGATGTTGTCAGTAGAAGAATGATGGAACATATAAGAAAAGGTAAAGGTGTACCTTCACCTTATGGCCCTCATTTATGGCTTGACATATCAATTTTAGGAAGAGAACATATAGAGAAAAACCTAAGAGATGTTCAAGATATCGCAAAGACTTTCAATGGAATAGATCCTGCTGATGAAGGTAAAAAAGGATGGCTTCCTGTTCGTCCGATGCAGCACTACTCAATGGGTGGTATCAGAGTAAAACCAACCGGAGCCGCATACAACATGGAAGGACTTTTTGCCTGTGGAGAGGCAGCTTGTTGGGATCTTCACGGATTTAACAGACTTGGTGGAAACTCAGTATCTGAAACAGTTGTATCAGGCATGATAGTAGGTAACTACATGGCTGATCATTGTGAAAAAGTCGATATTGATTTTGATACTGACTTTATAAAACAACAGATAAAAAAACAGCAAGATTATATTGAGAGTATTATCCACAACGATGGTGGAGAAAACCTCTACGACATCAGAAGAAGAATGAGAGAGATAATGGATGAAAAAGTGGGCATCTTTAGAACAGGAAGTGAACTTGAAGAAGCCGTTGAAGAGCTAAAAGAACTTTATATAAAAAGTAAAAAAGTTTCCATCAAAAACAAAAATAGTGACTTCAATCCTGAACTTGTAAATGCCTATAGACTACCTAAAATGCTTAAAATCGCACTTTGCGTGGCAAAAGGTGCAAGAGACAGGACTGAGAGCCGAGGTGCTCACTATAGAGAAGATTATCTAAAAAGAGATGATGCAAACTGGTTAAAAAGAAGCTTGTACTCTTGGGGCTTTGAAGATGATAATGAGCCGATTCTTACTTATGAACCTCTTGATATCATGAAGATGGAAATGCCTCCTGCCTTTAGAGGGTATGGTAGAAAAGGTATGATTATAGAAAATCCTTTGAGCGAAAAAAGACAAGCCGAAGTCGATGCAATCAGAGAAAAAATGGAAGCCGAGGGAAAAGACAGGTGGGAGATACAAGATGCTTTGATGCATTTTGAGTTACAACCGGAATATAAAAGAAAAAATGAAAGACTAAATGAGCCTTTAGGAGATGATGATGAGTAATGAAGGAAGAGAATTAACCATAACCGCATTAAAGTATGATCCTCAAGTAAAGGCATCAAAGCCACACTTTGTAGAGTACAAACTAAAAGAGACTCCGGGAATGACTCTTTTTGTTGCATTAAATTACATAAGAGAGCATCTTGATTCTGATCTCTCTTTTGACTTTGTATGCAGAGCCGGAATCTGTGGAAGTTGCGGTATGATGATAAATGGCAAACCAAGACTCGCATGTAAAACTTTGACAAGTGAATTTAAAGACGGTAAAATCCAACTTTTACCAATGCCTGCATTTAAACTTTTAAAAGATTTATCTGTCAATACAGGTGAATGGATGCATGGTATGTGTGAAAGAGTTGAAAGCTGGATACACTCATCTAAAAAAGTTGATATTGCAAGACTTGAAGAGAGAGTCGAGCCAGAATCAGCTCAGGCAACTTTTGAGCTTGACAGATGTATAGAGTGCGGTATCTGCGTAGCAGCCTGTGGGACCAAGATAATGAGACCTGATTTTGTCGGTGCTGTCGGACTAAACAGGGTTGCCAGGTTTGAAGTAGATGTTCATGATGAAAGAACCATGGAAGACTATTATGAATTAGTCGGCGATGACAATGGGGTATTTGGTTGCATGACACTTCTTGGTTGTGAAGATAACTGTCCTAAAAACCTACCTCTTCAAACCAAGATAGCTTATATGAGAAGAAAGCTGGTAGAGCTAAGATAAACATATCAAATGGGGAGTTTTCAAACTCCCTTATACTACCAAAAGATAAGGGAGTTTGATGGATATTGTTGAAGATTATTTTCTACTTTATCATGGACTAAGACACCGCCAAAAGCATTGCTATATAGATTTTAGATCACAGATAAAAGATGATTTTTTAGAGATTGCTGCTATATTTTTATCAGTTAATAGAAAAAATATCAATGAGTTTCTATCCACTTTAACTTTTAAAGAGTTGATTTCTAAATATTTTCAACACGGCTCCGCAACTATCGATGATATATATGACTATCAATACAATATACTGGAATTTTTAAATCATCATATCAAAATAAAAGACTTTGAAATCCTGCAAAACTACTTCTCTTTTTTGCAAAAGAGTGAAATTATCACAAAAGAGGAGTACAACAAACTGACAAATATCCTTAAAATCATTAAAATTAAAAAAGAAAACAGAATCTTATATAAAGAAAGAGAAAACATAAAAAATTTTGATACAGACTATTTTTTCACTCAGAAAAATTTTATAAAAGATATCATAAATGAGTATGAACATATAACATACCAAAGCCTAAAAGAGATAAAAAAGACTCTAAATTCCCAAAAATTTTCCATAGGAGTAACCGGTATCATTAATTCCGGCAAATCAACCATGCTAAACGCTCTTTTAGGTCAAGAACTACTGGGTACTTCTGTAGTACCTGAGACTGCAAACTTGAGTGTCATCAAGTATGCAAAAGAATCAAAGGCTGTTGTAAAATTTTGGAGTGAAAAAGAGTGGCAAAAAATAGAAAACGAAGCAGACACCATCCCTTCTATAGCTAAATTTGCCAAAGAAACAAAAAAAATCTTTAAAGATAATATAAAACAATATATAAAACCCGAAAATAAAACAGTGCATATCACTCCGGAAGAACTACCTAAGTTTACATCCGCAAATCACCCTTCAAAACTTTGCAATCTTGTCCAGTCTATAGAGCTTTACAATGATATAGATTTTTTACAAGAAGGTATAGAGATAGTAGATACTCCGGGGCTTGACGACCCTGTTATCCAAAGAGAAGAAATTACAAAGTCATATCTTGGAAAATGTGATACTCTGATACATCTTATGAATGTAAACCAGGCTGCGACCCTAAGTGATATAAATTTTATTATAAATACCCTCCTCTATCACAGCATTTCAAAACTTATCATAGTTTTGACAAAAGCTGATACTGTTACAAAGCAAGAACTTGAAGAAGTGTTGTCTTATACAAAAAACAGTATAAAAAAGAGTTTGCAAAATATAAATCATAGTAACAAATACAACTTTATACTTCAAAAACTGGAATTTATCCCCCTGAGTGCAAAAGAAGCTCTTTTTTGTAAAACCAATCCCGTAATGGCAAAGCAAAAGGGGTATGATTTAAATAAAACGGGACTCTTGGAAGTTGAAAAATCAATTCGCAATCTGCTTTTTGGAAAAGAGAATGAAAAAAATAAGATTGTAATAAACTCTATAAAAATAAAACTAAAAAATATCATAAAAAATAAAATAGAAAATATTGAATTTGACCTTCAGCTTCTTTCCAAGACAAAAGATGAAATAAAAACTCTTGCCAAAGAGTTGGAAAACAAAAACAAGGAGCACAGGCAACTGCTTTCAAATATAAAAGAGGAGCTAAAGCTTGAGCTTTTTTATATAAAAGAGCAATCATCCGCTTATAAAAAAACAGTTTTCGATAAAATTGATACACTGTGTGAAATTCTTACTCAAAGAGTGGTAGATGATATACGCTATGAACTCCAAAAAAACGGTTCACTGCCAAAAAATGAAAGAGTGGAGTATATATTTGAAAATGGTAAAAAAGATGGGCTTCTTGATATATTTAGGGATTATAATTATGCCCTTTATAAACAGATAATGTTATCTAAGGAAAAAATCTCAAACAAATTTCCCACTCTTCAGGTCAAAATTGACAAAAATGAGTACCATCAAAAATTAAGTAATGAAATCATAGATAAAGTTATTTTAAGCAGCAATACCATTATAAAGCAGCTTATATCAAAAAGTTATAAAAACAGTAAGTTAAAACATATTGACACTCTTCAAAATAGCATCTTGACTCTTATAAAAGAACATTTTAAAGCATTGAAGGCTTCAATTGAAGAAGCATTGGAAACCTTAAACAAACAAAAACTAAAAGAGTATCAAAATGAGCTACAAATACCATTAGACGAACTGCAAAACAAACTAAATGATCAAGAAAAGATACTTTCGCGCAAGATTAAAGAGAATTCTCTTAGTGAATATGAAAAAGATAAAAAAAGAGAACTTTTATATGAAAAATTGACTCGCTTGAGAAACTTGGAAACCAAAGCTGACAGGATAAACTCTTGAAAATTATAGAAACTTTTGTCAAAGAATATAAAGATATACACTCTAAAGTTACAGAATTTGGAAACAGTATAGATGAGCAAATCAAATATGCTAAAAGTATATTGACAAAAAGTGAATTTTACCCTTCTCAAACCCTAACCAGTGTTTTAAACAAACTCTCCATAAGAGCTAAAGAGCCTATGAAAGTTGCGGTTACAGGGCAATTTTCAAGCGGGAAGTCAACTTTTTTGAATGCTTTGATCTCAAAAGATATATTACCGACAGGCGTCACTCCCGTAACCTCCAAAGTAAACTTTATAAAATATGGTGACGAGTACAAGCTTGAAATTCATTTTAATGACGGAAGAGTCGAATTTCATCCTGTGCAAAATCTCCAAAATTTTACAGACCAAAGACATAGCATAGAAGATATCAAATATTTAACCCTTTATATCCCGCATGATACCCTCAAAGATATAACATTTGTTGATACTCCGGGTCTTAATTCTCAATCTATTCAAGATACAAAAACAACCCTGAATGTCTTAAAAGATGTTGATGGAATTATTTGGCTGACACTTATAGACAATGCCGGAAAACTGAGTGAAGAAAAAGCTCTAAACCGGCTTTTAAAAAATTCCAATATCAAATCCCTGTGTGTATTGAACCAAAAAGACAGGTTTGATGAAAAAGATGTAAACAAAACCATAAGCTATATAAAAGACAAATTTACCGGTTTTTTCGATGAAGTTGTTGCAATATCGGCCAAATCAGCCCTCAATGCCAGAAAAGATGATAAACAGCAAATGATACAAGAAAAAGTAAAAGAGCTTTCATCTGCCTTTGAAAAAGAGTTACAACAACATTTGCATGAAGATTTATCATTTTTCAAAAAAAATTTTGCAGAATTTAAAAAAGAGGTTGATGATATTTTAAATATAGATTTTAGCAAAAATTTACAACTGCTTGAAGCCTCAAATATAACCAGAGTAATAGATTTTATCGACAAAGAGATAAGGCCTTATGCAAGCAGGGCAAAAGAAAAATCTATCAAAAAAGATTTGGTCGAAATCTGCAATATTTTAACCGAACAGTATAAAATCATTATCACGGTTTTTGACAAACTTTTGGCAATACTGACAAATTATCACAAAGAACTTGATACATACTTCAATCTTCCAAAACAAAAATATGCAAAAGAGTTGTATCTCATCTACAGTGAGCTTGAAAAAATTATAACCCTCATAAGCAATGAAATCTACTCGAACCTAAAAACCACCACCCGCTATAGATATCAGGAAAAAAAAGGCTCCCTGCTGTCAAAAAGCAGTATAGAGAAAATTCCGTATGATTTTCCATGGTTTGACAGTGAAAATATATATAAAAATCTTTTTTATGATGATGAAAAGATAGAAAAACTGTTAAAAAAAGTTTTAAAAGATTTAAAAGAGAGCGAACAAAATGCAAAAAAAGAGATAGAGCATTTATACACAAAACTTGAAAACAGTGTAAAATCCTGGCAGGAACTTTATGAGCTAACATCCAAAAATAGAGAAATTGCAAGTGACAGAGAGTTTGCAAATCTAAGAAGATTTGTATCAAAAGTTTATGAAAATATTTTAAAAGATTTTGTACTTTCATATACCGACACCATATCCAAACTTGAGCATGACTTTGGATACATACAGGGGGCTTTGGAATTTAATTATCAAAACGCTACAAAAACGACTGTGGCATTTTTTAAAAGAAGAATATACGAATCGGTCTCTTTTTTCGAGGAAGATCCAATAAATTTTACTATATACAAACCCGGCGACAAAGAGATAACCGAACAAGTTAAGATCCATTTTTCTTTTAGCAAGCTTGACAACCTCATAAAATCCAAAAGAAACTTTTTATACAAAAGCTTTGAAGGACTGCAGCAGGAGTTTAAAAAAATCTTAAGTAAAAAAGAGCTTTTTTTACAGGAGAAGAAAGATATTTACTTTAGAAAAATTCAAACTTTAGACTCGCTCGCCGACAAACTAAAGAACTCTTCAGAAAAATAAAATCTCTTTTGCTATATAATCCCTTTAAATACGGAAAATAGGAAAATATAATGAATGCCATAAAAAAATCTTTTAAAAACTTTTTATCTCTATCCCCTATGATACTTGGCATCATAGGGCTTGTCGGGATATTTAAAGCTTTTATAACTCCTACGATGCTCTCAAGCCTGTTTGTAAAAAATGCTTTTTATGATACTTTTATCGGACTTCTTGTAGGTGCCATTGCCGTAGGACAGGCAATAATCAGTTATATCTTGGGAGGTGAACTTTTAAAAGACGGGGTTTCCATGTATGGAGTCAGTGCTTTTATGCTTGCGTGGGTAACACTCGGTATCGTGCAGCTTCCTCTTGAAGCATCGGTACTTGGGATAAGGTTTACGATTTTGAGGAATATTTTGGCTGTTATATTTACCTTTATCATTTCAGTTACAACTGTTTGGACGATAGGAATCATTGGATGAAAGGGATAAAATTCCTTTTTATTATCATAGGTTTATATGGGATATTGCTCATACTTTTTCCCTTCAAAGCGGAAATTGCACTAAAGGCTGCCGGAATGTTGCTTTTAAAAATTTCCCCTGTTTTACTTCTTGTCATTTTGCTTACAGCTATTATCAATCACTTTATAAATCCGAAAGAACTCTCAAGACACCTTTCAAAAGAGAGTGGCTTAAAGGCATGGATTGTAGCACTCAGTGTAGGGGTACTCAGTCACGGTCCTATGTATGCATGGTATCCTCTCATAGAGGAATT
>JALVWW010000274.1 GCA_027023175.1 Campylobacterales bacterium | reverse complement strand
GTACCGGTTTGAGTCCATCTCTTGCATCCGGAAGCGCACGACCTATGATAACACTCATGGAGTAGTCAAGATAGCTCGTTTTTATAGAGTCTTCTATATTGATATCTTGTATGTCTTGATTTTGTTCGAAAATATCGCTCATTGCCAACCTTTTGTATAACTTTATATTGTATTTATTTTATCCAAAAAACACATAACATACGCTTAAATCATTAATATATGGGGATTAATCACTGTTTTTAACCTCTTTTGATAAGTTGGTTATGGGTTGTAAAATTGAGTAGTCAAAAATAAATACATAATATGATATGAGGCAATCTAAAATTTAAGAGGGGCTTCCAATAAACTATAAAAAATCTATATAATCCTAAAAAGAGAATTTGATAAATATTTTTAATCAGATAAACACTTATCCATACATTTTTCATAGTCACTTGAATGAAAGAGACCACCATTTCCTTTATCATAACCTACACACTTGGCTTGACAAATATCTTCTTTTACTTTCGTCATCTTTCCGTGATCACAGTCGTATCTAGCAGCATTGCACCTATCTTTACATTTTTCTTGATCTGAAGAGCTAAAAATAAAAAAACCGTTTTTATCATTTTTGAATTTGCAGTTTTTGCTACACTCTTGAGAGATATTAAAACATTTTTGGCTCCCACTGAATAGTCCTTGGAGTGTTTTACCAAAAGAGGTTTGTTTAGAATCAATATCATAAAGAAAATGTTTTTTTGTATATTTCCAATTGAATGTTAAATGTTGTAGTTTTTTTAATGGAAGATGGGTATAAATATTATTGATTTTTTTAACACTTTTAGTCGGAATTTTACAAGTATAGTCATCTATTTCATACATTGATGTATATATAACTGTTGTAAAAGTTAAAAAGCCTTTATAGCGCTTGAGTGCTTTTTTTTGATGTTTGATTTTATGGCAATTACCATCTATATCTATTTGAAATATTTTTTTACCGTCTATTTTGCAAGAGAATTGATATTTGGCCGGATGAGGTTTTTTACCAAATTTTTCACTACAAGCAAATTTTCCCACTTTAGCAAACAAAGTATAATCAAAACTTGTTTGAAATTTTTTCAACCGTTGTATAAGAGTGTTTATATTTTTTGTATTGAAATTTCCGAAAGAGGGTATTTTGATCCATTTGCTTCGCTTTAAGACAGTATAATAGTTTTTTACACCCTCTTTTTTTATAAGTTTTTTTACAAAGGTAGTTAAAGTACTATTTTTTTGTTTATTTTTCAATAAAATAAAAAGAGCTTCTTGCTTTAAAGATAATGTACTTAAAAGTTTAAATAAAGCAATTTGTTGATTTTGATCATATTTGGAAAATTGTGATAAAAATGCATTTTTATTTTTAAGAGAGTGAGGTGGAAGTTTTAAAACTTTTGCCTTATATGTAGATGGCGTTGTTTTATAAATTTTTCCATCTGAATTATTGAGGTAGTATAGATTTTCATTGCTTATGAACAAGAGAGTAATAGGAAAAGCTTTATTATCTATTTCATACCTGTAGTTGTAAAAAATGATATTTTTTCCTTGGTTTGACCATATAAAAAGTGGTTTTTTGGTTGAATCGGTTACAACTTGCTTTGTTGTAATCTTTGCATCTTTAGATATTTTATATGATAAAAAATATCCATTTTGTCGAAAAAAAAGTGTATCTTCTGTGCTATATAAAAAATCTTGCTTTTG
>JALVWW010000273.1 GCA_027023175.1 Campylobacterales bacterium | reverse complement strand
AGTTTATACTTACTTTATCGCATCCTACATTTAAAAGTGCATAAATATCCTCCAACTTTCTTATACCGCCTCCAACGGTCAAAGGTATGAAAACTTCTTTTGCCACCTCTCTTACTATATCCACAATGGTATCTCTTTTTTCATAAGTAGCGGTAATATCCAAAAAAGTTATCTCATCAGCACCCTCCTGGTCATACCTTTTTGCCACCTCCACAGGGTCTCCTGCATCTTGAAGTCCGACAAAGTTGACACCTTTGACCACTCTCCCGTCTTTAACATCAAGACAAGGTATAATTCTTTTTGCAAAATACTCCATACAACTCTCATTTTTTATTTTGATTATGCTATAAAATTGCTTTTATAGTGCTTATTTTACTTTTAGTGATGCCTTTTTGAGGTATCCTTTATAAAAAATGTTAAAAGCAAAGAAACAAATGCTATAGCAGCACCGATAAAAAATACACTCTCATATGACTTATCCCATATCAGTCCAAGAATTGCCGGTAAAAATACAGCTGCGATATGATTGATGGTAAAACTAACGCCTCCGGTCGATGCAAAATCTTTAGGATCAGCAATCTTTTGAAAATATGTTTTAAGTGCTATTGCCATAGAAAATAGAATATGATCCAATATAAACAAAATCACAACCAAATAATGGCTTTGAACGATACCATACAATATAAAGATAACAATCAATGAAATATACTCGATTTGCAAAGAGAGTCTTTCGCCTATCTTTGCAACAACTCTTCCAACTACCGGGGCACTTATCATGCTTATAACCTTGTTGGCAGCAAAAAGGAATACTATCTCCTCAACTTTAAAATGAAATTTTTGTACAAGTAAAAAAGCTGCAAAAACTATAAATATCTGCCTTCTTGCACCGGCAAAAAATGTCAAAACATAATACAGCCAATACTCTTTTTTCAAAAAAAGCTTCTTCTCCTGTATCTCATAATCCTCAAATCTTTCAAATTTTATCCAGGCAAAAACAACCAGCAAGATACCGATACATCCAAAAATAAGATATATGTATTTATATTCCAAATGAAATATCTTTAGAAGTATATACAAAACCACCATCGACAATATGGAAACAAATGCCCTGAGAGAAATCTGTTTTCCAAGTACAGCCGGGGTATCGCTTTTCTTTATCCATTGAAGCGAGAGTGAACTATGCAGAGTTTCGGCATAATGAAAACCAAATGACATTATAAGTGTCGTGATATACAAGCCCTCTACTGACGGAAAATACCCAGTTATCGCGACACCTAAACCCAAAAGTATCAAAAAAATATATGTTGCACTTTGCTGTCTGATAAAGAGCAGCCAAAAGACTATAGTAAAAGCCAAAAGGCCGGAAATCTCTCTGATGCTTTGCAAAAATCCCATATTTTCTCCGTTAAAATGCACCACTTCAACAGAGAAATTATTTAAAAGTGCCATCCATACACCAAAAGAGAGCGGAGAAATTATGGATAAAAGGTATAAAAGCGCTACTCTGTTGTTATATTTTTTCACATTTATCCTTTTTTGGGGGGTACATAATTATTTTAAAAGATTATACTGTGCAACTGCTTGCTTTTCTATTTAATTTTCCTTTTACAATATAATAAATCACAAATACCCATAAAATTATACTTGATGCCATGGTTAGAAAATTGGAGTTGTCACTGATATTTACAAACTCTTTTACATCAACTCCTTTAAATATATAATC
>JALVWW010000272.1 GCA_027023175.1 Campylobacterales bacterium | reverse complement strand
CTTTTGATGCAATTTTTAACAAATCCCATTTTTCATCAAAAAAGAGTGCACAAAGCATCGAACTTCTCGATAAATTATAAACTATATCTTTCAATGGATACTCTTTGGGAAGAGTTGTTCTTGACTTGGCAGTGGACATCGCACGGTTTGGTATCACCACAACTGCTTTTAAAAATGAGGGCATCTCTTTTTTCAAAGTATAAACCTTGTTGTCCTCTACAAGGGATACGGTAAATCCACCGTGAACTGCCGGAGCAATATTGTCAGGATGATTTTCGAAACAGAGGGATCTGTTTAAAATCTTTTCTTTATCGGTAGAGTTATCTGAAAGAGCATAGGCAGCCGCAACAGCACTGGTGATAATGGCTGAACTGCTTCCAAGTCCTCTTGAGATCGGTATTTTATTATAAAATTCAAATCTAAAATTATCTCTTTTTCCGGTTATTTCTTCATAAACTTCATAAAATATTTTTACAAAAAGGTTATTGTTTTTAAATTTTTTCCTGTCTGAACCTTCGCCTTTTATGGATAAACTGAAAAAATTACTCTTTTTTATGATGACTTTATTATGTAGGTTTAAAGCGATTCCGAGAGTATCAAAACCGGGCCCCAAATTGGCACTTGTTGCAGGTACATTTATAATCATTTTATCTCTACTCAAATTGCCGGAAGTATATATAAAGGCAGGTTGTCTTGTGAAAAATCTTTATCGTTTAAAATCGTCGGCAAAAAAAATTCTCCCTTTTTTTTAGGTATTATTGTATCTAAAATTATATTATTTCCCTCTTTAATAAAATATGTTTTGCCTAAAGCTTTTATAGGGGAATTGTTGTTAAAATAAAATCCATCCACAGCTTTAAAATCAATACCTTTCGCAATAGAAAAACTCTTTAAAAACATATAGCTTACTTTTATAGCCATAAAACTACCCGGACCTTTTGCATAATACAGCTTATCTATATCGTATATCTCTTCTATTTCTTTGAAGATTTTGGGTAAAATTTCACTGGTCTTTTCATTTGAACGGTATGTTTTAAAAAGTTGATTGTCTTTGTATAAGCCCAATAGAAATACGGAAGAGAGTGATACGACTACTACTTTTATCTTTTTATCTTTTATGCAAAAGCCTTTGTGAAAGATGTAGCTGATTCTTCATCAAAACTTTTTATTTCATAATTTGAAGAGTCTTTTAGAATTTCCAAGGTAAGGTTGTGATTTAAGTCATGACTTCCTGCAAATGAAGAGTAGCTTCCGATAACAGGCATACCAAGCAGACTCAAATCTCCTATGGCATCAAGTATTTTATGTCTTACAAATTCGTTTTCATATCTTAATGGGTCGCTGTTTAGCATTTTGTTATCATCAAGTACTATGGCATTATCTAACGAGCCCCCAAGTGCAAGCCCCATACTTCTGAGCATTTGTACATCTTTCAAAAATCCGAAAGTTCTCGCTTTGGAAATATTTTGAATATAATCTTTTTTGCTAAATACAAATTCATACTCTTCTCTGCCGATAACCGGATGAGGAAAATCTATAATAAAATGATACTTAGCTGTTTTTGAAGGTGAAATTTTGGTAAATTTTTCTCCTGAAGTAAAAATGATATCTTTTTTTATTATCATAACATTTTTATTTTTATCCAACTCTTTTATGCCGGCTTCGTCCAAAAGCATACAAAAACTTGTAGCACTTCCGTCCATTATGGGTACTTCAGCGGCACT
>JALVWW010000271.1 GCA_027023175.1 Campylobacterales bacterium | reverse complement strand
GGATTTGTAGGAAACATACTTTTAAAGACAAGCGAAGGTGTAGCAGACTCGATCTCAAAAATTATCAAAAAAAATGTAAGAAAATCACCATTAGCAATAACCGGTGCTATACTTATGAGAAAAGTTTTTAAGATACTAAAAAAGCAGGTTGATTATGCTGAGTATGGCGGGGCACCTTTGATGGGGATAGATGGATGTGCTATAATAAGCCATGGAAAAAGTAATGCCAAAGCAGTAAAAAATGCAATATTTCAGGCGATAAATTTTTCTGATTCGAATATCAATAAAGATATAGAAGAAAAAATAAAAGAGCTAAAGGATATGACAAACTCTGCCAATAGCTTGTAATTGACTTACAAAAAGGAATAAAATGTTTGCTTCTTTAAAATCCATAGGTGCGTATGTACCGAAAAATAGACTTACCAATCAAGACTTAGAAAAAATGGTTGATACAAGTGATGAATGGATAAAAAAGAGAACAGGCATTGAAGTAAGACATATAGCTGATAAAGATGAAGCTACAAGTGATTTGGCTTTTGAGGCTGCTAAAGTTGCTATCAAAAGAGCAGGTATCGATAAAAGCGAAATAGATGCTGTTATTTTGGCAACAATAAGTCCGGATTATTTTTGTATGCCTTCAACTGCATGTTTGGTGGCTGATAAACTCGGTATAAAAAATGTAATGGCTTTTGACATCAGTGCAGCATGCAGCGGATTTGTTTACTCTTTGTCGATTGCCAAATCTTTTATAGAATCAGGTTTGAAAAAAAATGTTTTAGTTATTGGGGCTGAGAAACTAAGCAGTATCACAAACTATCATGATAGAACTACTTGCGTCATCTTTGGTGATGGTGCAGGAGCAGCTTTGATAAGTACAACAGAGGATAAAAATGAAGCTATTATAGATGTGATGGCATCATCTGACGGAAAGTATGCTGATCTACTGATAACCCCGGGAGGAGGCTCAAAGTATCCTGCAAGCGAAGAGACACTTAAAAATGAGATGCATTTTATGAAAATGGCAGGAAATGAGACTTTTAAGATAGCTGTTAAAACATTGACTGAAGATGTTATAGAGATACTAAAAAGAAACAATCTGACATCCGATGATGTGGACAGATTTGTACCGCATCAGGCAAACTATCGCATCATAGAGTATGTAAGAAGTAAACTTGACTTTCCCAAAGAAAGAACTGTCCTGACTGTTGCCAAATATGGCAATACATCTGCAGCTTCTATACCTATGGCTATAAATGATGCCTATGAAAACAATAACTTAAAATATGGCGATCTTATGTTATTGGATACTTTCGGCGGTGGACTTACTTGGGGAAGTGCCTTGGTTAAGTTTGCGATGAAAGAGCAATAATAAACTATAAATCAAACTACAAAATTTTAAATCCAGCAAGTTAATGTTTAGTTAATACTTATATTGTAAAATACGGATAATATTACCAAAGGAGTTACTATGAATGTTAATGCAAGTGGTTCAATGCAACAAATGCAGATGCAAAATATGCAAGGTGCAGGTGGCGGACAAGGACAAGGCAAAGGTGGCAACGGTATGAGAGATATCATGCAAAATTTATCGGTTGAAGATAGAAATACATTAAAAGAACAAATGAGTTCACTCTCTCAAACAGACAGAGAGTCAATGATAACTCAAATGAAACAAGTTGATGCAAGTTCTATGAGTAGTGATGAGTATGCACAAACTCTTTTAGATATGATCAACCAATCCCAAA
>JALVWW010000270.1 GCA_027023175.1 Campylobacterales bacterium | reverse complement strand
AAAAAAGATGCTTTTGTGTTTAATTCTGCCAACTTCAAAGCATTTTCAAAAACTTCCAACTCTTTTTCATCAAATTTCATAGAGTATTTATGCACTGCTTCATAAAATATATCTTGAATCAACTCTTTTAATTCACTTTTTGAAATTCTCTGCCTGGCTTTGACAAACTCGAATATATCTCTTAAATTCATTTTTAAAAGATTTATCTCTAAAGTTCTCTCTTTTTTTGACTGTTTTAAATTTAAAATAGGAAGCCTTGATCTAATAGTTGGTAAAAAGTTGGATTTTGAGTTTGAAACTATGATAAAGATAGTATTGGCCGGGGATTCTTCCAAAATTTTTAAAAGTGAGTTTTGGGCATAAATGTTAAAACTTTTTGCCAAGATGATAATATATTTGTTTTGTTCCTCTTTTATATATGCCTCTTTTGTAACAGCTTTGGCATCTTCAAGCAAAAATTCATCTTTTTCAAATATCTTTACAAGCTTACTCTCTATGCTTGAAAGAATATCATCTTTTATACTTTGAAAGTCATCGCTTATTACGATAGTATTGGACGAAAGTTTCAACTCTACCCCAAATCTTCCATGCTTATTTCATTAAATAAAACAGCATCTATACTCTTGTTAAACAATCTTGCAAGTTGGATAAGTTTTATATCCAAAAGATCATCATTAGAGTTTAAGTAAAAGCTGTTTTGAAGATGTTCATCCATAACCCACAAAAAACTTCTCTCACTGTGTTTTACTATCTTTGCTCTTTGAGAACTGCTTTGACCTATATAAAAAAATGTATATCCGTTTGGAAAAGCAACCATTAGCATATCCTCTATCATAGCTATCTTCTCTTTTGAATTTGCTTCGTCAATATTTATACAAAGTTCATCAAGGCTCACTATAGGTAAAAGCGGTCTGTTTTTATCGAAACTGTTTAGACTTTGGGATAAATATTTGCCAAACCACTCTCTTTTTTTATCAGTCAAAATGATAAAAGTATGCCCCAGCAAAACACTTTTCAAGGCTGATGAAACCAGAGGAACCCATTCAAACCTCTTCTCTTCCATCCAACTCATCAAAGCATCATCTTCTCTGATAGCTTCAAGTGTCCACTGAAGAAATTTTTGCATTATTTATCCAAATTGTAAGCTGCATGCAAGGCTCTTACCGCCAACTCTCCATACTTTTCATCTACCACCATGGAAACTTTTATCTCGCTTGTGCTTATCATTTGTATATTGATATTTTCACGCGCTAAAGTATCAAATGCCTTACTCGCCACACCACTGTGAGACTGCATTCCTACTCCTACTACCGATACTTTTACAATGCTTGGATCAAACTCTATAAGTTCTGATGCATTTAGCTCACTCATAACTCTTTTTGCATCATTTAGTTCATTTTCAGGAACAGTAAACCCAAGATTGGTCACTCCGTCAAGTCCGACATTTTGTATAATCATATCAACATTTATATTTTCACTTGCAAGTCTGTTAAATATCCTAGCGGCAATTCCAGGCTCATCTTTTACACCTCTTAAAGTTACACGCGCCTGGTTTCTATCCAATGCTATTCCACTTACTAACGGTTTTTCCATGATATTTTCTTCCTTTGTTATCAATGTTCCTTCATTATTATTAAAGCTGCTTCTTGTTACTAAAGTTACTTCTAGTTTTTTGGCGAGTTCTACTGACCTGTTTTGCAAAACTTTTGCACCTAAACTTGCAAGTTCAAGCATTTCATCATAACTGAT
>JALVWW010000269.1 GCA_027023175.1 Campylobacterales bacterium | reverse complement strand
TCCATCTCTTTTTACATCCATATCCACGCCAAAAAACATGGTATCGAAGCAACAGGAGAAAAAGTGGAGGTTTTGTCGACTCTAAGAGAGGGGTTTCATTTTTTTATCCCATTGGCGACTTTGATAGGCTTATTAGTGTATGGATTTACTCCTACTTATGCAGCTGGGATATCCATAGTGGTTATAGTCCTTTCATCTTATCTGACCAAAAATAAAAAAATGAGCTTAAGAGATATCATCGAAGCATTGGCTTTGGGTACACAAAATATGATAGTAACCGGAGTTTTACTTGTTTCCATAGGAGTAATAGTAGGTATCATCAATATTTCGGGCATTGGTGTTACATTTTCTCAACTTATTATGGAGTGGTCAAGCGGACATCTTTTACTGGCACTGGTTTTAGTAGCCATCGCATCCTTGTTTTTAGGAATGGGCTTGCCGGTAACCGCATCATATATAGTGTTGGCAGTTCTTTCTGCCCCGGCACTTTTAGGACTTATGCTAAGTCCGGCAATGGCTGCACTTGTAAGTGCGGGAGTAACACCTCCTGAAGTTACCATGTATCTTTTAGCAGCCCATCTTATTATCTTTTGGCTTTCACAGGATTCAAACCTTACTCCACCTGTTTGTTTGGCAGCTTTTGCGGCTGCGGGTATCGCTAAAACTCCCCCTATGAGAACAGGGCTTGAAGCATGGAAACTAGGGAAAGGTTTATATATTATGCCGCTTTTGTTTGCTTTTTCTGATTTGATTGCGGGAGGATGGATAGACAGATTTGAAGTATTTTTATTTGCAATTCCCGGAATTCTCTCTTTTGCCATATTTGTAGAGGGGTTTTGGAACGGAAAACTTAAAGTTTATGAGAGATTGGTTTTTGTTGTCACAACTTTGCTGTTGCTCTTTCCGGATAAAATATTTGGATATAAAAGTGTCATACCTCACATACAAGACTCTCATATAGTTGGGATTGTACTTTTTGGTATAATGTTGTGGACACATAACAAAAGAGTAAAAAAGCTTGTACCTGCGGTTGAGAGAGTTTGACTTGGGATAAACTCCCAAGTCAAGCTTATTTGATTATATGATTATTTTCGTACCTAAAAGTTTTAAAAACTGTGATATCCATGCCGGATGAGCAGGCCATGCCGGAGCTGTGACTAGATTGCCGTCAGTATAAGCATCTGTTATTTCGATATTTTCATACTCGCCACCGGCTTCTCTCACTTCAGGAGCACATGCCGGATAAGCTGAACATTTTCTGCCCTTTAACAAATCTGCCGCAGCTAGTATCTGTGCTCCGTGACAAATGGCAGCTATCGGTTTATTGTTGTCATTAAAGTGCTTAACCATCTCCAAAACTTTTTCATTTAGTCTTAAATATTCCGGAGCTCTGCCACCGGGAATGACCAAAGCATCAAAGTCAGCAAAATTTATCTCATCAAAGCTTGCATTTAGAGTGAAATTATGACCCGGTTTTTCCGTATATGTCTGGTCTCCTTCAAAATCATGAATAGCAGTCCTGACAAAGTCACCCGCTTTTTTATCAGGGCATACTGCCGATACATCATGTCCTACCGCAGCTATAGCCTGAAAAGGCACCATTATCTCATAATCCTCAACAAAGTCTCCCACGATAAAAAGTACTTTTGCCATTACAAACTCCTTAAAAATTTAATAACTATGTATAATGATACTTTTAAAAAACTTTATTGTTTGTTATAAATGATAATTAATAAATAGACAAAGGGG
>JALVWW010000268.1 GCA_027023175.1 Campylobacterales bacterium | reverse complement strand
GCCCGAAAAACTGAGACTCGAAAAGTTCGCTTGGTATGGTGGCGCAATTTACCGCCAAAATATCTGACTTTGAAAATTTTGAATTTTTATGTATGAGATTGGCTATAAGCTCTTTTCCTGTACCGGTTTCTCCGAGTATCATAACGGGCAGGTCATTGGTGGAGGCAATTCCTATTTTATTGTAGATATCTTTCATAGTTTGAAACGAGCCTACGAACTCTTCATTTATTTGGCCTATTATCTTTATGTCATTTTCATTTTTTTCATCATATTTTTTTATCATCTCCTTGAGTTCATCAGGTGTAAAAGGCTTTTGGAGTATATCTTTTATACCTATTTTTGAAGCTTCTATCATATTTGTAGGAGTTGTGTAGGCAGTCATCAAAATTACCGGAAGTTTGATGCTCTGCCTTAGAAGAGTTTTAATTAAATCAATCCCTGAAAAATCTTCACTAAGCATAACATCAACTATCAAAAGATCTATACCGCTATCTTTTATCTGTTTTATAATATCAAACTCAAGCCCGCTAAGCAAAAGTGTATTATGTCCGGCTCTTTTTAATATCTTAGAAACCGAGTATCTTATCTCACTTTGGTCATCTATGACTGCTATTTTCATCTAAATATCCTTTGGATTAAGCGACTGGCAACCGGTAACAGCAACCAGAAGCTCTAAGCTCTTGGCTCTAAGCTTTTTCATATTACTTTTATTTTTGTGGCATAAGAGTTTCATGTTGTCCTTCCAACGGTAATTTTATTACAAATGTTGTTTTATCACTCTCAAGCAGACTGATTTGTCCGCCTGAGAGATATACTATCTTATATATGGTAAAAAGTCCAAGTCCTGAGCCGTTGCTTTTTGTAGTAAAAAACGGTTTAAAGATTTTCTCTCTCATCTGTTTCGGAATACCAGGACCACTATCAACAATTTTTAATACACTCATATCCTTATCATCACTATGCCATGATATTTCTATTTCTCCATCTTTTTGTAAAGCTTCTACGGAGTTGTTTATAAGGTTTACAAGTATCATTTCAAGAGAATTTTTGCTCATATAAACTTTCAAATCCTCATCTATATCATATCTTAAAGTTATATTGTTCTCTTTTAGCTTTGGTCTAATAATTTCTAAAAGTTCTTCAAAAAAGTTTTTGGCATTTATGGCTTTTATATTTTTTTTATCTATGGGTTTTCCAAGAGATAAAAAGTCGATGACTTGCGCATTTATACGATCTAGCGTGTTGTTCACGATGTAGAGGTCCTCTTTGTCTATCTCGTTTTCATCTTGAAGTAAAAGTTTTAAGGGCTGAAGCAGGTTTTTTACTTCATGTGCAAAGAGTGAGCTGATTTCACCCAAAGTTTTTAGTGAGTGGAGTATCTTTTCATTTTCCTCAAGTCTTGAGAGTTGGGTAATATCAGAAAAAGAGATAACCAAAGATTCTTTTACTTTTCGTATTTGATAATAAAGTGCCAAATCTTCACCGAATTTATCTGAAATCTTTTGTTTGCAAAATTTACAGGAGCTGTCTTTGTAGCAGTTTATAAGTTTTTTTATATACTCATTTTTAAATCCACCATCCTCAAGTAAAATTTTACTTAAGGGGTGATGGTTTTGGTATATGATATTTAAATCTTTATCACAAATTACTATAAAGATATCCACTGAAGCCAAGGTTTGTTGATAAAAGTTTTTTAACTCCTCCTCTTTTTCCACCGAAGTCTGAACCTCCCTCATAAGAAGAGTCGTACTGTTTACAAGCTCAG
>JALVWW010000267.1 GCA_027023175.1 Campylobacterales bacterium | reverse complement strand
TGCCTTTAACTCTTAATGCAAAAGAGCTAAGAAGTTTGCAAAGGATAGCAACCACACAAAAGGCTGAAACATTTAAGTTTTACATAAGAGAAAAACAATAAACAAAGAAAGGATATAAGATGAAAAAGAATATAGCAATAGCAGCAGTGGTCGCATTTTTATTTACAGGATGCGCAACAACAAGTTCTGATATGCCACACTACATAAATAGTGAAAAGAGTGGTACCTCAAGAGCAGTAACACTTGGTCTTGATTATCAAGATTTTAGAAAAGCTTCTATGGATGCAGTACAGTCAATGCTAAGGAGTGGTGCGCTTAATAAGCCAGGTGGAGGTAGATATGTTTTGGCTATTTCAACTTTTATCAATGATACAACTCAAAGAATTGATATGGATCAATTGACAAAAAGTATAAGAATAGCACTTTTGCAAAGTGGTAAAGTTGTAGTAACAACTGCTGTGAGAGCTGGCGGTGCAGAAGATAAGATGAGCTATGAAGCAAGAAAACTTAGAAAATCTGACGAATTCAATCAAAGAACAGTTGCCAAAAAAGGACAAATGATTGCTCCTGACTTTTCACTTTCCGGAAAGATTATACAAAGAAATGCTACTTTATCTAATGGAGAAACAAAAGTTGACTATTATATACAGTTAACATTGACAGATATAAAAACAGGTTTGGCTTACTGGGAAGGTGAGACTGTCATCAGCAAAGCCGGTAGTGGCAAAACTGTCAATTGGTAGGATGAGATTATGAA
This sequence comes from Campylobacterales bacterium, assembly GCA_027023175.1. Taxonomy (GTDB): domain Bacteria; phylum Campylobacterota; class Campylobacteria; order Campylobacterales; family JALSKU01; genus JALSKU01. The sequence goes on along the minus strand of JALVWW010000267.1, from coordinate 1,022 downwards.
ATATATTATACTAATACTCTCTTTTTTATCTGTAGTTATATTTGCAAATGCTACTGAGGTAGTTACTCAAAAGGATATAAATGGTATCAACAAGTTAGCAAAACCGATAGCCATAGAAGATGCCGGAGATACCATAGAGGATTGGGCATATAGTGTGCTAAAGAGGTTTAAAAGAGATGAGTTTGGAGAAAAAAATGGTAAATATCTTTTTTTTGCGAGCCAAAGTGTTTCATTAAAACCTGTAGATCCTCAATTTGGAGATGCGTTGGTTAATGCATATGATAAAGCAATGATGGATTTACAAAATCAATACCTCATGGCAAGATTTGGAAGAAATATAGTTCAAAAAATTAAATCTTTTTACTCAGATAAGTCTACTCATGCAAAAGAGTTACAATTACCTGATGCAAATGTCAAAGGTTTTCTTGGTAAAATTCTTAGGATTTTTGATAAAAGCCTTGATGTTACTGATAAAAAGCTAGATAAAGAGTTGGTGAAATTAGGTGTCTCTCCCGAGGAATTAGAAAAAATGACACCAAAAATGAAAAAAGATATTTTTAGAGATAAGTTTATAAAGCATTCTATCAGGAAAGCATCAGGCAGTATAGCAGGTTTATTTCCCGTACAGACATCTATCGTACGAGATAAAAGCGGTAAAGTTGTCGTAGGTGTTGTTGCTATTGCAACTCCAAAGACTATTCAAATAGTTAAAGATATAAGTTTGCAAAGAAAACCTTTGATAAAAGGAAGAGGAAGAGATATAAAAGAGTTATTGCCTCAAAGAAAAGAAGAGTATTTGAGTACTTTTGGAGTTAGGCTTGCTTATGACAAGGATGGAACACCGATGATCATATCTTACGGAATCGGATCCTATGCAAAAGATGGTGATGATAGTTATATCAATGATCAGTTAAAAAAAGAGGCAAAAGCTAATGCTATCAGCAATGCTGACGCACAAATTTCCGAAATAGTAAATGGATATATGAGTTCTAAAGAGAGTAGAAAAACCGGTGAAGAGATAA
>JALVWW010000266.1 GCA_027023175.1 Campylobacterales bacterium | reverse complement strand
TCATCATCTACTGCGTGGAGTGAAATTGCTAGCAAAACACCCAGGTTCATCTCTCCCAACTTTTTAATTTGATGGCTTAAACCGCTTGTTGAAACGGTTTGTCTTCTAGGAGATATTCCAAGACCATCAGAGTCACTAAATATTTTTATAGCTTTTGTAACATTTTCCAGGTTATCCATTGGCTCACCCATACCCATAAAAACAATATTTACTCTTTTATTAGATGCTATAAGGTTATCTTTTTTTATTTCTAAAACCTGTGCTACGATTTCACCTGGAGATAAGTTTTGTTTAAAGCCCTCTTTCGCAGTCAGGCAAAATGCACAACCTATCTTACAACCTACTTGAGATGATATACATATAGTATATTTTGAGCTTTGGGTAATATTGCCCTCGGCATCTTTTATCTCTTTTTTCATTGGAAGAAATACTGCCTCCATGCTCAAACCGTTTCTAAGCTCAAAAAGATATTTTATACTTCCATCACTGCTTTTTTCTTTTGCTATGATTTTCAATGGTGACAAAATGTACTCACTCTCGAGCTTGCTTTTTAAATCTTTTGGAAGATTTTTCATCTCATCAAAGCTATCAACATATTTTTGGTAAACCCATCCATATATTTGTTTTGCCCTAAATGATGGTTTTATTATTTGTGATAGCTCATCTTTAGTAAAGTCCAGAAGTACTTTTTTGTCAATATTACTCAATAGCTTTCTCCATTAAATTTATAGCATCTTTTTGGTTTTTAATAAAATCTTTATGTGCATTTTCATCACAATAGTTTGTAACTATAAAAATGCCTTTTGCGTTTATGTTGAATTTTTGTGCCACTAAGACTACAGAATAAAATTCCATATTTTCCAAATCATAGCCGTTTTTTAAAAATATATCAGAAAACTCTTTGTTTGCAGTGATATAATTTGAACTGTTTACTATAGTTTTTGTTTCACATGAAACATTATCTATTATCAAATTGTTCAAGGGTGTATATGAACAATCAAGCAATGAAGATATTTCAACCTGTGAAGCACAACATGAAATAACCTTGTCAAAAATTTTAAACCTTCCGTAACTTCCGGCACTTCCTACAAATAATATATCTTTGGGATTATATTTTTGTATCAGGGTACTAAGAGTCAATGCACATTCTAAAAGCCCTACTCCAACTGGTAGTGCACCTTTTATCTGTTCATTTCTTCCCGCACATATTATCATATTCTTACCGGTATACCTTCATCTTTTAAATACTTTTTCAAATCCATTATATCTATCTCTTTATAGTGAAATATAGAAGCTGCCAATGCGGCATCTGCACCACTTAAGAAAGTATCTCTAATGTGCTGCATACTGCCTGCTCCCCCACTAGCGATAATAGGCACATTCAACATATCACTGAGCAGTGAGGTAATCTTATTGTCATAGCCATTCTTTGTACCGTCAGCATCCATGGAGGTAAGAAGTATCTCCCCGGCTCCTCTTTTAACAACTTCATTTGCCCACTCTATTGCATCAAGTCCGGTATCTTCTCTTCCACCTGCTATATATACGTGCCAACTGTTGCCATGTCTTTTTACATCTATGGCCACGACGATACACTGAGAACCAAATCTTTTTGAACTTTCATCTATAAAGTCAGGATTTTTTACAGCACTTGAGTTTATACTTACTTTATCGCATCCTACATTTAAAAGTGCATAAATATCCTCCAACTTTCTTATACCGCCTCCAACGGTCAAAGGTATGAAAACTTCTTTTGCCACCTCTCTTACTATATCCACAAT
>JALVWW010000265.1 GCA_027023175.1 Campylobacterales bacterium | reverse complement strand
TCATCCCAACACTCTTGATAGGGAACTCTTTTTATGACATTTCTATATATAGGTTTACTTCGTACAACTTCCGCTCTATCTTGGATAATAAAACTCTCTGCATTCAAACTAAGCCCTATACCTGCCAATAATAAAGTTATAAATATTTTTTTCATCTCTTGCTCCTTTGTTTATATTTTTAAAACTTTATATTAAAATTGTGAAAAAATCGTGCATTAATGCAAAATAGGCTAATATAGAAAGCTAATATAGGGGTCAGGTGATAGTAATAGCACTTAAAAGTGCTATTACTATCACCTGACCCCTAAAAAGGAAAAAAAATGAAAAAAATAATGATATTTTTTATAACGGCGGTGATAATGATACAGGCAAAAACTTTTAAATATACAAATGAGTTGATATATGAGGATTCTCCATATCTTTTACAGCATGCTCACAATCCGGTAAATTGGATGCCGTGGAGTAAAAAAGCCTTCGATAAGGCAAAAAAAGAGAATAAGCTTATATTTTTATCTATCGGATATAGCACTTGTCACTGGTGTCATGTGATGGAAGAGGAGTCTTTTGAAAATCCTAAAGTAGCTAAAATTTTAAATGACAATTATATATCTATAAAAGTTGATAGAGAAGAGATGCCTTCAGTTGATAAGCATTTTCAAGATGTTTACTATCTGATGAACAAAAGAGGAGGGGGCTGGCCGCTTACAATTATACTGACTCCTGAAGGTAAGCCATTTTTTAGTGCTACATATATACCAAGAGAACCAAAATATGGAAGACCCGGTCTTGTTGAAATGCTAAAATATTTTGTCTCGATAAAAGAGAAAAATCCGCAAAAACTCGAAGATGTAGCGAAAGATGTTGATAAATATCTTAAACTGATGGAAAATGCTCCGAAAGAGAGTAAAACTCCTTTAAAGTCTGACCTGGCAAAAGAGTTTGTAAAAGGGGTGGCAAAAAATTTTGACAAGGATAATTTCGGTATAGGTTTGGCTCCAAAATTCCCTCATACTTCAACACTAAGGGCACTGTTGGAAATCTATAGGCTAAACCATGATAAACTAGCACTTACTATGGCTGAAGAGATGCTTATGGCTATGGCACAAGGGGGAATTTATGACCAGATTGAGGGTGGATTTTTCAGATACTCCACCGATGAAAGGTGGATGATACCCCATTTTGAAAAAATGCTCTATACCAATGCTGAACTTTTGGAGGATTATACCCTTATTTATAAAATAACAAAAAAAGAGTTATACAAAGACATAATAGATGAGCTTGTCTCTTTTTTGAAAAAAAGATTTGAAAAAGATGGAGTTTTTTACAGTGCAAGTGATGCCGACAGTATTGATCCTAAGACAAACAAGAAAGAGGAGGGGGCATATTTTGTTTATGAGTATAATGAGGCTGAAAATGCTCTCAAAAAAGGCGGTATAAAAAACTATAAAGAGATACTTGAATACTTGGGAATCAGTGAGGATGGAAATTTTGAGGGTAAAAATAACCCATATATAGATGAATTATACCCAAAACCTGCAAATTTAACAGAAGCCAAAAATATACTTCAAAGCATAAGAGACAAAAGGATTTATCCATTTGTAGACCATAAGATACTTTTGTCTTGGAATGCACTATTGATAAAATCACTTTTTAAAGCCTCTGATATCAAGAGTGATTTGAAAGAGAAGGGTTTGAACTCTTTGGATGCTCTTATGAGAAAAGTTTATATAGATGGCAAACTCTACCATCAGGTTCTGCTCGGCAAAAAGCCAAAAATTGAAGCAAATCTGGAAGATTACTCTTTTTTGATATCTGCCCTCATTTCTGCCTATGAAGTGACTTATGATGATAGTTTTTTAGCAAAAGCAAATAAGTTTGCCAAAGAGGCGATATCAAAATTTTACCTTGATGATAAATGGTATGCATCACTAAAGCCTTTTAAAGTAAGAGCTTCATTTGATGGAAATGCGTATGTCAGCCCACTTGGAGTGATGGTGGACAATCTTTTGAAACTGGCACTCTTTAAAGAGGAGTTATCATATGAAACTATGGCTAAAAAAAGTATCAAGGATAATTCAGAATTGCTTTTGAAGTATCCTTCCAATTTTCCCCAGGCAGTTTTAGATATGTTGGCTTATAAAAAAGGATATATTATCGTAAAAACAAAAAAGAAGCCTTTGGAGGAGTTAAAAAAGAGTCTTGAAACAAAACTTTCATACCCGTTTATACTCTATAAAGCTACAAGTGATACAAACTATTTGGCTTGCAAAGTAGATGTCTGTTTTGCTTTTTCCAAAGAGAAGGATGAAATAATAAGCAAGATTGAAAAAGAAATCAAGAGGTAGTTTTTGCCTCTTTTTCTTTACCTAATATCTCCTTTTCAAGAAGCAAAGCTCCTTAAAATTTCCTCTCACTAAAGCTTTGCCCTCAGCAAGAGAAATACTCATAATTTTTATTGTCATTTGTATTTTTTATAATATGAGTGTTTCATAATTCTTTGAAGCTTTCTCTCCATCCTTTTTTCAAATGCTTCATTGGACGGGGAATTTTCCATGCTAAAAAGAGCCTTGCCGTAAAGTACACACCCTTTATCTCCGGGGTTGCACTCTTTTTTGATGATATCACATGCTCCTTCAATGCTGTGAGGACATGACCAGCCGCCTTTGCTCATACTATCCAACCACCTGCAATTATTTTGTCATCATCGTAAAATACTGCCATTTGTCCGCTTGCAAGCCCGTAAACAGGCTCTTTAAGAGTAATATGGGCAGTTTTGCTCTCTTTATTTATTGTGACTTTACAAGGAGTTTTTGGGCTTCTGTATCTTATCTTTACTCCGGCACTAAACTCATTTTCATCTATAAATAAATTGATATCTTTTATATAAAAACTTTTTATTGTAAGCTCTTCTTTATCACCTACTGTTATCTCATTTGTGTCTGGATTTATCTTGGTAACATAGTGAGGTTTATGTGCTCCAAAGACTTCAAATCCTCTTCTTTTGCCTATGGTGTAGTACATATATCCTTTATGCCTGCCTATAATGTTTCCCTCTTTATCTATAACATTTCCCGGTATATCGACCTGAGTATAATTTTTGAGTATATCTATATAAGTATTATCTACAAAGCATATCTCGCTACTCTCTTTTTGTGTAGAAAAAGAGTTTAGTATCTCTATCTTTGATGCAGTATCTTTCAAATCTTTTTTTAGTGTATCATTTAGCGGAAATAAAAGATAAGGGATGTTTTCTTTCTTGATGTTGGAGAGAAAATAGCTTTGGTCTTTGCTTTTATCTTTTGCTTCGGCTATAAAGCCCTCTTTTATATTTACATAATGTCCGGTAGCAAGTTTGTCAAATCCTCTTTTTTTGGTAAATTCAATTAATTCTCCAAATTTTATGGTGCGATTGCATATGACACATGGATTTGGTGTTTCACCCCTTATGTATGAGTCAATAAATGGCTTGTAAACATATTCATCAAATTTTGTACCAAGGTCCAATACATGATATTTGATACCAAGAAAATCAGCAATCTTTTTTACTTTTTTGATATTGTCTTCGTGATAGTTTGGTTTGTCGTGGAGTTTCATATAAACTCCCTCTACTTCATGTCCCTGATTTTTAAGCATATAAGCAACAACGCTAGAGTCAACCCCTCCGCTCATTGCAAGCATAATTCTCATTTTTTTACCCCTTTACCCCTTTACTCCTTTTTACCTTAATTTTTCAAGTCTCTCTCTTTTTGTGCCAATTTCTGAAATTTGTATGCCGAAATTTCCATCTACTATAACTACTTCACCTTGGGCTATTATTTTATCACCTACGAGTATATCAAGAGGGTCGTTTGCAAGTTGGTTAAGCTCAATTACCGAGCCTATATCCATGCTGAGCACATCTTTTAAAAGCATTTTCCTGGAGCCTATTCTTACTCTTACCGGAAGTTTGACATCCATAATGAGAGATATATTTTTTATCTCCGAAGGTGAAAGCTCCTCTTCGTTTGAACAGCCGTTATTTGATTTTTTCTTTGTAGGTGTTTGAGAAAGTGGTTGCTCCTCCTCTTTTTGAACTACAAAATTTGAAGCTATATTTTTATCTATTGCAATGTATAACTGTGAAGAAATATTTGAAACTTCCATATTGTAAGTAAAAATTTTAAAGTATTTATCTAAAGAAATTTCATCATTTTCACTGATAAATTCTACATCATCAATGTTGAAAGTAAGTTTTGGCAACTCTTTTTGTGCTGAAAGTGATGTGGAAAAACCTCCAAAGATATTTGATACTATCTCTTTTGCGGCATCAAGGTCTTCATCATTCATCTCCTCTTTGCTTTCACCTTCTCCTCCAAGCATCATATCTCCAAGTGCTGTTGCAAGTGTTGGAGGCATACACAATGCAATCTTTCCTTCGATATCTCCAAGAGAGCTTATGTGCATACATGCAAGAGGAGGCATTATGGCAATGTTTTGTGTAATTTCTTCTTCATTATTCAAAGTAAGTTTTGGAGTTATGCCGGTTAAGCCCTCTATGGTTGAAACGATATCTTTTTCAAGAATTTCTATAAATTGATTCATTCAAAAATCCTTTGGATTGAGTAACTAGTGAGTAAAATTTCTAAGCATTTGTCTTTTTTTTCTGAATTTTTCATTTTTAATTTTCTATTTTTCATTTTTCATTGCTCCTTTATACTCCCCCTTTATGCACTTGCGGTCGATACTTTTTCGCGTCTGTTTTGTTCGACGATTTCAAGATACTCTTTTATCTCATCTTTGTCACTTTTTATAAAATTAGAAACTTTGATAGATTTTCTAAATCTATGAATCCCGATATCGCCTATAAACATATCTTTTTTATCGACACTTACTATTGCTGTATCGTCTGCACTACGGTCTAGTCTTATTATATCATCTTTTTTCAAATCAAGTAGTTCTTTTACGCTTAGTGTAGTTCTTCCTAAGATTGCTTCTACATTTATGTCAGCTCTTTTTATAAGAACATTCAACTCTTTGTTTCTACTTTTTTTGGTATTTGAACTTCCAAGCATGATATCCCTGTTGGCGAGTTTTGGCAGGATAGATTCTAGGTAAATAACAGGATAGCATATATTTATCATGCCACTGGAATTTCCTACAATGAGCTCCATAACAACCATGATAACTATTTCATTTTGTGAAACTATTTGAACTACATTGGGGCTTGACTCTTTGGTTTCAATATTTGGATACATATCGGTTATAGGCTCCCATGCAGCTCTTAGTTTTTGTGTAATGATTCTAAGTATTGCATCAAGAAGATTTAGTTCTATATCGGTTAGTTCTCTGCTGGTATCAAACCCTTCTCCCTTTCCACCAAGAAGTCTGTCTATCATAGGAAAAGCAATGGATGGGTTTATCTCGATAACTCCACTACCGTCAAGTGGTTTCATTGAAAACACATTAAAACTGGTCGGGCTTGGCAGACTCATAAGAAATTCACCATAAGTCATTTGGTCAACTGAGTGAAGCTGTATTTCTACAATTGAACGCATAATGGCAGATATTTGAGAGGAGAGATTTCTTGCCATTTTGTCATGTATGCCTTTTACCGCACGAAGCTGCTCTTTGCTTACTCTGTTTGGTCTTTTAAAGTCATAGAGTATGATTTGTCTTTGGTCTATGATTTCATCAGCTGAAATATCGGCAGTATCTTCCTCATCAACAACTTCAAGCAGTGCATCTATCTCTTCTTGACTTAATATATCAGCCATAATCACTTCCTAATTCATTTCTTATTTTTCTTATGAGTTTTTTGTGAATTTGTGAAATTCTTGACTCACTAATGCCTAGTACTTCACTTATCTCTTTCAAACTCAACTCCTCAAAATAATAAAGTTGAATAATAAGCTGCTCTCTCTCTTTAAAGCCGCTTAAAACTTTTTTTATAGATTCAACAAGCTCATCTTTTTCAACCTGCTCTTCGGTATCACATTTGTCAAATATTACCATTTGTTCGGTAATCGGTAAAACCGAAGAAGTGTCAGATATATTTCTTACTTCTCTTATCTTTTTTTCACTCTCTCCCAAAACTTCCGCAAGATATTTGTCATCCGGCTCTTCGTCAAATTCATCCATATACTTTTCACACTCGGTGTCTATGGCTTTTATGAGCCTTCTGTTATTTCTACTGACCGTATCGAGGCTCCTTAGATAGTCAAGCATTGAGCCGTATACTCTTTGTTTTGCATATCCCCAGAAAAAGTCATTTTTGCTCTCATCATACCTTCTTGAGAGTTTTATAGTCTCTTCTGTGCCTATGGAGATGAGGTCATTTACATCCACACTGCTTGGCAATCTCTCTTTAAGTCTGTATGCCATAGCCCTGACTGCAGGCAAAAACTGAAGAGTCAGCTTGTCTCTTTCTTCTCTTATCTGCCTTTCATAAGCATTAAGCTGCGATTTTGCCGTGTAATTCATCACTGTTTGCTCTTGACTTTTTTTCCCTGCTGATATTTTCTGTAACATTGACCAGAGAGTTTATCTTTTTTTCTCTATTTTCCAACTCATATATGAAATAATCGCTAACCTCCTCATATTTGCTTTTGTCAAATATATTTTTGGAAAGACTTTTGATGTCTAAAAAACTTGCAATACTCAAATGTATCAACAGATAAAAAAATAGTGTTATTAAAAATGTATAAAACAGTATATACATCGGGTCGTTAAAATTGATGATAGAAAATACAAGCCCTATAAAAAAGCCGCAAATTGTAAAAAAATATATAAAATTTTCTATTCTCAAATATTACCCTTTATCAAAACTGCTCCATCAACCTCTTGAAAAAACCGCTAAAACTGCTCTCTTTTGTATTGTCAAGCACTTTATGTTCCAATTTGTATATCAGTTTTTTAATAATCTCTTTAAAATCTACTGTAGAGAGAGAGCTTGGATACTCCTGGACATAAATAGTTCTGCTTCTGATGCTTTTGGCTATATTTTTATCATTTGGTATATTTCCAAGCAATGAGAGTTTAAAATTGTTTGGTATATTGTTCTGAGCAACCTTGTTTATTTTGTCAAAGATTATTTTAGCTTCATTTGCATTTTTGACCATATTTAGTATCATAAACACTTCATCTTTGAATGTACTTGTTATCTTGATGGTTGCATATGCGTCAGTTATGGCAGCCGGATCAGGGATAGTTACAACTACAACTTCATCTGCGGCATTTAAAAAGAGTCTGGTATTTTCTCCTATGCCTGCACCTGTATCGACTATGATATAGTCTAGGTCATTTAGCGATGCGGTCTCTTCCATAAATCTTTCATAAATAAATTGGTCACTGTATTTTAGTATCTCATCTCCACTGTCACCGGGGATGAGGATAAGATTTTTTTGGATAGGAGCAATTATTTCATCAAGTGAACACTCTCCTTTTAGCACATTTAGTATATTTTTTGAGCATCTTACATTTAAAAGTACATCCAAGTTGGCTAAGCCGATATCAGCATCAAAAAGGGCTGTTTTGTATCCGTATTCTGCAAGTAAGACTGCCATGTTTACACTTATAGTGCTTTTGCCGACCCCTCCTTTGCCGCTTGTTATGGCTATAAATTTGGTTTTTGGATTTGAACTGTTAGAAGATGCTACGATATTTTTTAATTTATTTGCCTGATTTTGCATCTTTTTCCTTTTTAAAACCATCCAAGATACAATCTACCAAAAATTCACTACTTGCACACATTATATCATCAGGAACTTCTTGACCGACAGAAAAGTAACTTAATGGTTTTGAAACCTCTTTTACCAGTGAAAAAATATTGCCGAAACTTTTTGTTTCATCAAATTTTGTAAAAATAATCGTGTCTATATTTAAATATTCAAAGTTTTTGTAAATTTCACGCAAATCTTCCAGTTTGGTACTTGAAGAGAGTACGAGGTTGACATCAATATCAACTTCCGAATTTTGTAAAAACTCTTCCATTTTTGCCAATTTTTCTTTGTCATACTGAGAGCTCCCAATAGTATCTATAAGAATGGTATCACAAAAAGAGAGTGAACGAAGAGCTCTTGCAAAATCACTTATATCTATCACATCCTCTATAGGAAGTCTCATCATTTTGGCAAATTGAAAAAGTTGTTCTACTGCACCTATTCTGTAGGTATCCAGGGTAATGATACCGACTTTTTCTCTTTTATCTTTGAGGTATGAGTATCTGGCGGCTA
>JALVWW010000264.1 GCA_027023175.1 Campylobacterales bacterium | reverse complement strand
CCTTTTAAAGCACATGAAAAACAAAGAGCAAAAAGAGAGTTTGTTTACCAAAGTAAAAAGAGTATTTGGTTAGTTGGGATTGTAAAATCAATAAAATATCAACTCAAGTGCTTTTAGGGTTAAATCTTGTATAATTGTGCCAAGATTATTAAAGGATTTGTTGTGCAAACTTTAAAAATAAATATTCAAGATAATTTTTTACAAGATTTTTTATCAATAGTCGAACACTATAAAGATAAAATTGAAATAGCAAAAGATGAAAATTTACTACAGGATCCTTATTTTTATGAAAGACAAAAAGAGTTACAACAAATTAGAGAAGGCATAAAAAATGGTAGCCGTAAATTAACTTCATTTGATGACTTAGAAGAGAAAATCGATCTTTTTGAAAAAGAATTAGAAATAAAATATGCAAATTAAATTTGATGATAAATTTGAAACAAATCTTAAAATAATTTTAGACTATATAGCAAAGGATAAGCTATCTGCTTCAAAAAAGTTTAGAGAAAATTTGTTTGACAAAATAAGAAATCTACCAAACTTTCCATACAAATATAGAAAATCATTTTATTTTGATAATGAAAGTATTAGAGATATGACATTTAAAAAATATACTATTATTTATGAGATAGATTTGCAAAATAATTTAATTACGATTTTGAATATATTTAATAAAAATAAACCTCCTTTAAGTTAAGGATATAACAAGTTCGAGGAAGCGAATGAGAAACCCTGACGGCTAATTTATTCCTCACGACAACCGTTATCTTTACTTTTTTGTAAGTTATTGCCAAAATCACCATCTTTGATAATTAAATCTCATCATAAAACATCATATTGCTTTCCAAAAGATATTGGATATGTAAAACATTAAGAGACTTTTATGAGCAACCAAATTATGCTGATAGCAAATCTGCTCTTGAGTCTTGGCATTATGAAGTTTTAAAAAGAGAGTGGAATAATCCAAATGAAATTAAAGCTCAATATAAAAGTGCAAGTGTTGTTGGAGATAACAAAGTTATTTTCAATATCTGTGGTAATAAATATAGATTGATTGTAAAAATTAACTATATTTCTAAAATTGTCTTTATAAAATTTATTGGCACTCATAAACAATATGACAAAACTAGCGAAAGCGATTTTGTGCAACAAAAAGTTTCTGTGAAAATAAAAGTTGAGGATTTGTAATCATGAATATAAAACCAATCAGAACTGAACAAGATTATGAACTTGCTTTAAAAAGAGTTGAGTCGTTGATGGATGCAGAGGTTGGAACTGAAGATTTTGATGAGTTAGAAGTTTTAACAACTTTGATAGAGAATTATGAAGCTAAGCATTATGATATAGATGTTCCAGACCCTATTGAAGCTATAAAATTTAGAATGGAACAAGAAGGGTTAAGACAAAAAGATTTGGTAAAGATTTTTGGTAATAAAGTTAGAGTTTCAGAGGTTTTAAATAAAAAAAGAAGATTAACTTTAGATATGATTAGAAATATTAATCGTGATTTACATATACCATTTGAGAGCTTATTAAATAGATATGAGCTTGAAAGTGCTTAAAAGATAACAAGTTCGAGGAGAGGAATAAATTACCCTGACAGCTAACTCATTACTCAAGATAGTCGTTATGAGGCAATTATATGATAGATAGAATATCAAGAAATAAACTAGCTGAAACTTTAACCCAAATTTTGCAATAGACTTCATTACATTAGCACATATCATTGAAGTTATAGGCACTTAAAAAAGTTTTGACTTAACACCAAGTAGATAAGCCTTCAACTTTTTTAAAAGCCTCTAATC
>JALVWW010000263.1 GCA_027023175.1 Campylobacterales bacterium | reverse complement strand
ACATGAGTGAGCTTATCAAAAAATACGCCGAAGAGTTGCTCTCCCGCCAGGAGGTTAGCAAACTCATAGAAAATGTAAAAAAAGATTATCCAATAGTTGTAGAAGATTGTTTGAAAGTTGCAAATATTGGACTTATCCAAAAAGTTTTAAAAGCACTGCTTCATGAAAAAATACCTATCAAAGATATGATAACCATACTTGAAAGCATCAGTGATGTAGCCGAAGTTACCAAAAATGCAGATATCATAGTCGAGCAGGTAAGAGCAAAACTTTCAAGAGTGATAACCAATCTGTACAAAGATGAAAAAGGTGTATTGAAGCTCCTAACCCTAAATGCTTCAACCGAACAAAAGCTTCTTGATAGACTTAGTGACAAAAACGGAGCAAGAGACTTGCTTTTAAACATAGGACAGATCAACGCTCTAGTTGATACTATGAGCAATGAGGCTGCAGAAGTCCTACAAAAAGGTATCGCACCGGTAATTCTCATAGTTGACCCACTTTTAAGAAAATCTATAAAAGATATATTTGAAAAATTTGGACTTGATATAGTAGTACTTAGTCATGCTGAAATTGATCCGAATGTAACATTTGAAGTTTTGAAAAGTATAGAGATAGAAAATTTATAAGGAAAAAAATGAAATTGTACCACCTCTCGCATATAGATCTAGACGGCTATGGATGCCAGCTTGTAACAAAAGAGTATTTTAAAGATATAAACTTTTACAATTCAAACTACGGCAATGAAATAACCCAAAAAATTGAACAAATACTTAATGATATTGAAAAAGAGAATAAAGACAAAGTCACCATACTAATAACCGACTTGAACCTGACTTTGCAACAAGCTCAAATACTCGATAAAAAAGTAAAAAATAGCGAAAGAGATATAGAACTTTTACTTTTAGACCATCACAAAACCGGCAGAGAGTGTGCAGACAAATTTGAGTGGTACCATTTGGATGAAAAAAGATGTGCCACAAAGATAACTTATGATTATTACTCAAAAAAGTTTTATCCAAACGATAAACTAAAAAAATTTAGTGATGTTACAAATGCTATAGATATTTGGCTTAGTGACAGTAAATACTTTGAACTTGGCAAAGTATGTTTAAAGCTTGTAAGTGATGCAAAAGAGGTAAACAGAGTAATGTTTCCAAGAGAAAACAATGAGTATATCTTCAGTATGCTTGAAAATTCATACGAATACTATGACAAAGCGGGTGCAAACATAGCTTTGGATAATGCACTGCACAAACTTAAAAAGAAATTTTTCAAAGGTTTTAGCAAAGATGACACACTTGACAACCTTGTATCAAAATATGTGGTTGAACTCTTAACTCGCAAAAAAGATGAGATGAGTATTGATTATAAGGGAGCAAAAGGCATACTTACATATTCCATTACAAATGTCTCGGTTATCGGCAATGACTTTTTGGTCAAAAATCCTGACTTTGACTTTTTTATAAATATAAATGCTAGAAGAAATATATCTTTAAGAGGCAACGGAAAAGTAGATGTGAGCGTGATAGCCAACGAAATTGGCGAAGGCGGAGGTCATGCAAATGCAAGCGGAGGCATTATAAAAAGTTTTAAAGATAGTTTTTTATACGAAAATATAAAAAAACAGGTAGAAGATGCGATATACAAAGTAACAGCACAAAGGACTTAGGCTTTAGGATTTAGGATTTAGAAAAATTATAAAAAGGAACAATATGCAAGAAAAGTTAAATGAAGCAGAAAAAGAGATAGAAGAGTTATCAACCCAGCTTGTAGATATGCTAGAAGTAGCATTTTATTTTGCGGGG
>JALVWW010000262.1 GCA_027023175.1 Campylobacterales bacterium | reverse complement strand
AAAGCATCTCTTTAAGTATATCTTTTTTGTGGTGACATCCGTCAAATCCTACTACATTCATAGCAGTTAGCACATCACCGCCCATAGCAAATATATCACTTAGTGAATTTGCCGCAGCTATTTGACCGTAATAATATGGGTCATCAACTACGGGAGTAATGATATCAACACTTTGGACTAAAGCTTTATCATTATCTATCTTATAAATAGCAGCATCTTCATTGCTACTCATATCAACAAGTAAGTTTTCATCGCTACATTTAAGCCCACCGATAGCTTGTGAAAGCTCCTCCGGAGCTAATTTGGCGGCTCAACCTGCAGCTTTTACGTACTTTGTTAGTTTTGCACTGTTATTCATCTTCATTTACTATCCTAAAAAGTCAATATCTTATCACTATCTTGTACCCAATCAGCCAAATCATTCATAGTAGCTTTTATATCAGGATCAAAATATGGCTCATTTTTATAAATCCCACATCTTGCTTGACAAGTTCCACAAACCTTTAAACTAACACCGTTATTATACATCTCTTTTAACATTGCCACAAGGTCATTATCATAATTGTTAGGTTTTTTAGTACACTCTCTTGCCAAATCCACCGAATCATTCATCAAAAATATCCTGACCTCTTCACCTCTTTTAAAAAGATTTTGAGCCAATCTCAATCCATTCCAAGCTACATCACTTCCATCATAAGGCTGATTGTTAAAAATAAATAGTATCTTCAATATATCCTCCTAAAAATTAACTACATCACTATTTAAAAGCATATCAACTGTATCATAAGCATTGCCTATCTCACCGACTTTTAATTCATCTGTCGGGATACCGAAGTGATTTAGGCATAAGCCGCAACTATATATGTTTACACCTCTTTTTGATAGTTCTTTTAAATTTTCTATTACATCTTGATTTTCATCTTTGGTAGTTAAAAATACACCCTCATTTACAAAAACGATATTTTTAGGTAACTCTTTAAACTCAAGTATGGTTTTAATAAAACCCTTCATCAAAATAGTTCCAAGCTCACCATTACCGACTTTATCAGTTTTTATAAAAACAGTTTTATTTAAGAAATTCTTTTTTTCATCAGAAACTATTTTGCACTCATACCCTTTTATGATAGTTATGAGAGTTTTACCAGCTTCTAACTCTTCACTTCTATTTTCATATCCATTTTTGGTAGCAAATCTTTTTACATTTTCTACTGATGAGAGTGCATCTACTACAACTTCAAGAATTGAGTCATTTTCCAACTCTTCAAGAGCCTTTTTAGTCCTCAAAACAGGCTCAGGACAAGCCAACCCACAACAATCTATCTTCATAATATTTCTCCTAAGATTTATTTGCTGTTTTTGGGATTGTAAGATATGCAGTGTAATTAGAAGATCATGCTATATCTATGTCTGCTCAAAACTTGAGCCTAACAGCATTATTTCATATAATTCTACTCCTTTAAAGTTTAAGGAATAGTAAAATCTAGTTTACTTTTTTTGGCGAGAGGGTGGAGGAATCGAACCTCCCTTCGCGACTGACACCAGCACGAACAGACGGGTTTGAAGCCCGCGGTGCCCACCAGGGACACATACCCCCCAGAATATTTACAAAATTTGATATAATTATACTACAAAATGTTTAAAATCTATTTACTTTTTTATTATTTAATGCCCTAACAATTACAAAGATAATAACAGATATAGCTATCATATCAGCTGCAACCGGAGCTGAAAACTTTAAGCCAAAATTGTTAAATCTATCATATATCAAAACCGGTGCTATCATAGGATGATATGCGATGATAACAACTGCTCCAA
>JALVWW010000261.1 GCA_027023175.1 Campylobacterales bacterium | reverse complement strand
CCATAAGGATAGCAATACCTCCTACAATCAATCAATACCTAAATGTAGTCAAAAACTCATCTTTGGCAACAGCCATAGGATATCCCGAAGTTGTTACGGTATTTGCAGGAACTGCTCTAAATCAGGTAGGACAGGCGATAGAGATGATTTCTATGACAATGGCAGTTTACTTGGTTATAAGCCTTGTAGTTTCGGCAATACTTAATATTATAAACCATAAAATGAAAATCAAGGAGCGATAGTATGGTATATGAAAAAGTTCAATCTAAACCGGCTCCGATAACTTCAAGAGGTTTTATAAGGTGGCTTAGGGAAAATCTTTTTTCAAGTCCGCTAAACAGTGCAATGACACTTTTGGGGTTTTATTTTTTATATCTCATAATTCCTCCTTTTGTAAAATGGGCGATACTGGATGCTCATTTTGTCGGAAACAGTAGAGCTGATTGTACCGGTGACGGTGCTTGCTGGCTTTTTATAAAAGCCAAATGGGATATGTATATGTATGGTTTTTATCCGCTTGATTTACACTGGAGACCAAATACGGTATATATACTTTTTGGAGTAGTGATACTCTTTTTTAAATTTTTAAAAAACAATATTGCAAAGATAGTGATATTTACTTTATATATGATAGCAACATTTTATCTAATATATGGAGGTGCCTTTGGTCTTCAAGTTGTAGAGACCAACAAGTGGGGCGGATTGATGCTGACAATTCTTGTTGCAGGAGTTGGCATCATTGCATCATTTCCCATAGGTATCATCTTGGCCTTTGGAAGGCAATCTAGACTACCGATCATAAAAAGTGTCAGTGTGACTTATATAGAGTTTATCAGAGGTGTTCCGCTTATTACAATACTCTTTATGTCTTCGGTTATATTGCCACTCTTTTTCCCTGAAGGTATAACTTTTAACAAGCTCTTAAGAGCATTGATAGGAATATCATTTTTTCAAGCGGCATATATTGCTGAAATTATTAGGGGAGGCTTGCAGTCAATCCCAAAAGGACAGTACGAAGCAGCAGATGCCATCGGACTTTCATACTGGCAAAAAATGCTTTTGGTAATTTTGCCTCAAGCTTTAAAAGTTGCTATTCCAAATCTTGTGGGCTCGTTTATCGCACTGTTCCAAGATACTACTCTTGTTCTTATCATTGGACTTTTTGACCTGTTGGCTATGGTGCAGCTTACAAGTTCAGATACTCACTGGCTTGGATTTGAAAAAGAGGGCTATGTTTTTGTAACAATAGTTTTTTGGGTATTTTGTTTTGCTATGAGCAAATACAGCAAACATTTAGAAGATAGATTTAATACTGATTTGAAGTAGGATAAAAAATGGAAAAAAATAATATAATAGAGATAAAAGATTTAAACAAATGGTATGGTGATTTTCATGTCTTAAAAGATATAAATCTAAATGTAAAAAAAGGTGAAATCGTTGTAGTATGTGGACCTTCCGGTTCGGGCAAGTCAACACTTATTAGATGTATAAACTATCTTGAAGAGTTTCAAGAAGGAACTATCACTGTTGACGGTATAGAAGTGTGTGATGATGTAAAAAAGATAAAAGCTATCAGAGAAGATGTTGCTATGGTCTTTCAGCACTTCAATCTTTTTCCACATTTGACAGTACTTGACAATCTTACTCTTGCTCCTATATGGGTAAAAAAAACCCCAAAAAAGGAAGCCGTTGAGATAGCTATGAAATATCTTGAGAGGGTCGGTATCGCCGATCAAGCCAACAAATATCCAAATCAGCTAAGCGGTGGTCAGCAGCAAAGGGTGGCAATTGCAAGAAGTTTGTGTAAAAATCCGACTGTAATGCTTTTTGATGAGCCTACTTCTGCACTTGACCCTGAAATGGTTGCAGAAGTTTTGGATGTAATGATTGAATTGGCCCAAGAAGAGAGAACTATGATATGTGTAACTCATGAAATGGGTTTTGCAAAAAAAGTTGCTGATAGAGTTATATTTATGGAATCAGGTCAAATTATAGAAGAAAATAATCCTGAAGAGTTTTTTGAAAATCCGGAATCTGACAGACTGAAACTCTTTTTAAGTCAAATCCTTTCGCATTAATTAGGAAATAAAATGAAGACAGACGGGATTGTTGCACTATAGAGAGTTAAAAATAGCATTTAAAGTATCTGTCCCTGTAATGATGGGATACACTGTACTTGGTTTTGCTTTTGGACTGCTTGCAGTATCAAGCGGCTTTAAATGGTATGTAGCACTTTTGATGTCACTTTTTATATATGCGGGAGCTTTGCAGTTTTTGGCTATCGGGCTTTTAAAAGCAAAAGCAGGATTTATTGATATATTTATAGCTTCACTTATGGTAAATATCAGACAATCTTTCTATGGACTTTCGCTTTTGCATAAATTTAAAAAGGCTCTTTTTAAACCATATTTGATATTTGCTTTAACTGATGAAACTTACGCATTGTTGACAACTATAAAAGAAGATGAAAATATCAAAAAGAGGTGGTATTACTTTTATCTTTCGCTTCTAAATCAGTCATACTGGGTCAGTGGAACGCTTATGGGGGCACTCATAGGAAGCAGTACAGATTTTGACACAAGGGGGCTGGATTTTTCATTGACAGCTTTATTTGTAGTATTGGCTATGGAGCAATACAAGCAGATAAAAAAACTTTCTCCTTTTATGATAGGCGCAGTCGCAAGCATATGCGGATTTGTACTGGTATCCAAAAACAATATGCTTTTAACTTCCATCATTTTAGCTCTAATTGGAATGTTTTTACTTAAAGAGAGACTTGAGAGATGAGATATGAGTATATCTATCTTGCTATTGCGATAATGGCAGCGGCAAACTATATAACAAGAGTTTTTCCTTTTTTATTTTTTATCAAGCAAAAACCTCCACATATCATACTTTTTGTAGAAAAAAATTTTCCACCTGTGATAATGACCATACTTATATTTTATACACTTGGAAGCATAGACTTTACCAAAGCTCCATACGGAACAAAGGAGATAGTCTCTATAATATTTACAGCATTTTTACATTATAAATATGGAAATTATTTAGTGTCAATATTTGGTGGTACTATTTTTTATATGTTTTTAGTTCAGTTATTATAAATCCTAAAAATATTCCCATAATTTTTTAGAAGCTATGCCTGCATATTCATGTAAAAATATATCTGTTTTGGTTTCGGTGTATTTTGATGACTCAGGATTTATCTCTATGACTTTTCCTTTACAAATATAGGGAAATTCACTTGCAGGCATAATTTCTCCGGTTGTGCCTATGATAAGAAGAAGGTCAGCTTTTTGCATGTATTCATATGATTGTCTATAAGCATCGCTTGGTATCGGCTCTTTGAAAAATACAAAATCTGGTTTTAAAACCGAGCCACATTTTGGGCAAATCGGGGGCAAATCAGATAAGTTTATATCATTGGATGGATACCTCTTTCTACATCCTAAGCATACAACACTTTTTGTTGTACCGTGAAACTCTATGACATTTTTACTACCGGCAGCTTGATGAAGTCCGTCGATATTTTGGGTAATGGTAGCTTTTAATATATCTTTGTCTTCAAGAAATGCTAAAAACTTGTGAGCATCGTTAGGCTTAACATCCCTCATATAGTCATAAAATATCTCTTTGATCTTTTCCCAACTCTCTTTTGGATAATTTTTAAAGTAGTCGATATCCAATATCTGAGGGTCATATTTGCTCCAGATACCGTTTTTGCCTCTAAAAGTCGGTATGCCGCTTTCTGCAGATATACCTGCACCTGTAAACGCTACAAGAGTTTTGCTATTTTTTATAAGATTGATTGCTTCTTCGTAAAGCATAACAACCCCCTATGACATTTTTAAAATTATATCATATAAAGGGTAAAATGATAAAATGTAGATGATAAAGAGGCAGAATCCCAAGTGAAAGAATCACTTGGGAGTATGATCATTTTCTTTTTAATTCTTTAATTCTTGCAGCTTTACCTTTTCTCTCTCTTAGATAGAAAAGTTTTGCTCTTCTTACTTTACCTTTTCTTAAAACTGTAATGCTGTCTATGCTATCGCTGTAAAGTGGAAAAATTCTTTCAACTCCGATATTGTTGGCTCCGATTTTTCTAACTATAAAAGTAGTGCCTGTGCCACTTCCTCTTTTAGCTATACAAACACCTTCAAAATTTTGGATTCTTGTTTTATCACCCTCTTTGATGGTAACGGCAACCCTTAGTGTATCACCTGCTCTAAAATCAGGTATATTTTTTTGTTCAAATTGCTTTTTTTCAAAAGCTTCTACATATCTATTTCTCATGATCTTTTCCTTCTGTTTTTAGCTTTTTATACAAGTCAGTTCTGTGATACTTTGTTTTTAAAAGCGATAAATCATATTTTAAGGTTGCAATTTTACCGTGATTTCCCTTTAAAAACTCTTTAATCACCCACTTTTTTTTAAAAATATTCGGTTTTGTAAAAGATGGAGCCTCCAAAAGGTAATCTTCATAGCTTTCTATCTCAAGAGATGAACTGTTTCCAAGCACTCCAGGAATATTTCTGCTGATAGCATCACATATTACTAGTGATGGCAGTTCACCTCCGGTGAGTATAAAATCACCTATACTAAAAACTTCATTTGCATGCATTTCGGTGACTCTTTCATCAATTCCTTCATATCTTCCGCTGACAAATACAATATGCTCTTTTTTACTAAGTCTTTTTGCATCTTTTTGGTTAAACAACTTGGCACTTGGAGTCAGGAATATAACATACGCATTTGGATCCAGCTTTTTGATATGTTTGATAGTATCGTCTAGTGGTTGAGGAGTCATAAGCATTCCTGCTCCTCCTCCTATAAGTGCATCATCGACTTTATTGTGCTTGTTTTTTGTAAAATCTCTAGGGTTTAAAAACTCTGTCTTTATAAGTTTTCTTTGGATTGCAATTTTTAGTATAGAGTCTTCAAAGTAAGGTTGTATGAGATTTGGAAAAATAGTTACAAATGTAAATTTCATGAGTTTTTAAGCAGTTCTAATGCATCTTTTGTATGAACTATTTTATTTTCTTTATCAAACTTTATAATAAATCTTTCTATATAAGGAATGAGGAATTGCTTGGGCAGTGACATATCTAAAAGTTTTTTGTCGGTTTGAACTATAAGAAAATCATTTGGATCAAACCTTTGAATATCGATAACTTTTCCAAGTAGCGTCTCATTTTCGATAACCAAAGCGTCCATTAAGTCAAACCAAAAAAACTCCCCATCATTTAGTATACAATTTTCTTGACTCTCTTCAAAGGTGGTATATAAAAATTGATTGGTAAGTATGGATGCACTCTCTTTGTCATTGAAGCCGGCAAATTTAACGATACCTCTTTTGTGGTTATACTCTTCTATAACCACCTCTTTTTTATTTGAGAGATAAAAGATACCGTTTTTTTTAAACTGCTCAGGAAAGTCAGTATGTAGGTGGAGCTTTAAAAAGCCCCCTAGTCCTACACTTTTTCCTATCTGAGCAATTTTTAAAAGTTCATTACTGCTCTTCAATCGCTTTTACCATGATCTTGTATGATCTGTTATCTTTTGCTTTGCAGCCGGATATGACTGTTTTTAGAGAGTTTATCATTTTTCCCTCTTTTCCTATGAGTTTGCCTGTATCACTTTTATGTGCATATATGGTAATCTCACTGTAGCTGTCATCTACGGTTTTATTTTCGATAGTAACAAGTTCAGGTTTGTCAACTAAAAGAAGAGTAAACTCTCTTATAAAATCCTCAACCATTTTATTTACTTTGAGTTATCTTTTTTACCCTGTCACTAAGTTTTGCACCAACACTTTTCCAATAAGCTAGTCTCTCTTCATCAAACTTAATAGTTTCAGGTTCAGTCAAAGGGTTGTAGTATCCGATAGATTCTATCCATCCACCGTCTCTTCTTCTTCTACTGTCTGTTACAACGATTCTGTAAAAAGGTTTTTTCTTTCTACCCATTCTTGTTAGTCTTACAACTGTCATCTGTTTCCTTTAAAAAAATATTAGCATATAGGGAGTAAAAAGCAGAATAAAGTAAGTTTATCATGCCTCTATAAGCCCTAAAAGCTTGTTTTTCAGCTCTTAATCACAGAGGGATTATTTTAAGAGCCGTTTATGAAGTGGCAATTATACCCAAAATAAACTAAAATGTAAATAAGGGTTTTTCAAAGATATCCTTAAATTATCTAGGAAAGCCTCGTCCTTGTCCGCCCATAAGGCTTTGCAGGTCTTGCATTCCTTTTTTGCCACTGAATTTTTTTGCCATTTTGGCTGCATTGTTAAACTGTTTAATGAAACGATTTACCTGCATTTGTGACAATCCTGCACCTTTGGCTATCCTTCTTTTTCTACTGTTGTTTAAAAGTGAAGGATGTTCTCTCTCTTTTTTTGTCATTGATGAAATCATTGCTTTCATCGCTTTCATCTCAGATGAATTCTCCAAGTCCATATCTTTTATCTGGTTTGCCATGCCTGAGAGTCCGGGTATCATACCTACCAGTGACTTTAGGTTGCCCAGTTTTTTCATACTCTCCATCTGCTCCATAAAGTCATTGAAGTTAAATTCACCTTTTTTCATCTTTTGGGTAAGTTTTTTTGCTTTTTTCTCATCTATAATGGTACTTGTTTTTTCCGCTAAGGTTGCCAGGTCACCTTCGCCCATAAGACGGCTTACTATCCGCTCAGGTATAAAAAGCTCTAAGTCAGGTGCTTTTTCTCCGATACCGACAAACCTTAAAGGAACTCCTGTCTGCTTTGCGATACCAAGAGCTACTCCGCCTTTGCTGTCTCCGTCATATTTTGAAAGTATTACTCCACTAAGAGAAAGTTTTTCGTTGAATGTGACCGCACTTCGTACGGCATCCTGACCTGTTAATGAGTCTGCTACATAAAAAATCTCATCAGGAGAGAGAGCCTTTTTGATAGAGTTTAGCTCATCCATTAACTCTTCATCTATAGCAAGTCGTCCGGCAGTATCGACTAAAAGTACATCATAAAGTCCCTCTTTTGCTTTTTTAAGTGCATTTTTTGCAATGTTTAGAGGGTTTTTTTCATTTTCGTCATAGTAAAGATCTAGTTCATTTTGCTCACAAAGTTGTTTTAGCTGTTCGACTGCGGCTAGTCTTTGCAAGTCACAGGCTGCTATGAGAACTTTTTTCTTTCTAAGTTTTAAGTAATATGCAAGTTTTACCGTAGTGGTAGTTTTACCGCTTCCTTGAAGACCGGTCATCAGCACAACCGTTGGAGGCTTCGAGGCAAATACAAACCCCTGCTTTCCACCGACATCCAATATCTTTAAAAGATTACTCTCAAGTGATTTTAAAAAGTTTTCTTTACCGATTCCTGCTCTTTTTGTTTCTATCTCAACATTTTTTATAAGCTCTCTTACTACTTTATGATGAACATCAGCTTTTAGAAGGGATTTTTTCAGATTGTCAAGTGCTTTTTTTAAAGCTTTGTCATCATCCGCAAAGCGGATTTTATTGATAGCGGTTTTAAAAGAATCAGTTAATGAACCAAACAAAAGTACTCCTTGATTATTAATTTTAAATCCAATAATACTAAAAAAACACTTAAAATGCGTATAAGAAAAGATTAAATCAAAAAGGAATATCATTTTATATGTAAAACTAGGAGGTTAAAATGATATTTGATAAACCGATAGAGATAAAAGGTAAAGTTTTAAAAAATAGATATATAGTAGCTCCTGTAAAAACTGCTTATGCCTCACTTGAAGGGGAGGTTAATGATAGACATTTAAGGTATTATGACAATATTTCAAAAGATGGTGCAGGTATCATCATAGTCGAGCCGGTATCGGTCTCTCAAAGTGGCAAAGAGCATCCAAAACAGATAAATATACATACAAAAAATAGTGTAGATGAGTTAAAAAAACTTGTAAAAGTTATAAAAGATAACGGTAGTATCCCTGCAATCCACTTAAACCATGCAGGAAGAGGTGCTAACAAAATGGCTACAAAAATGGATCCCTTAGCTCCAAGCGCTATAACTTGTCCTATGAGTGGCTTGACACCGAAAGAGTTGAGTTTAGATGAGATAGATGAAATTGTTGAGGATTTTAAAAATGCGGTTAAAAAGGCTGTAGAGGCTGGATTTGAAGCTATAGAGTTACAATGCGGTCATGGACAGCTTATCCAGCAATTTTTATCCCCAAGACTCAATAAAAGAGAAGATGAATACGGCAAAGATAAGACTCTCTTTTTAAAAAGAGTCCTTGAAGCGTTTAGGGAAACTGACGGTATCATCAAATCAGCCAGGATAAGCGGTAGTGAGTTTG
>JALVWW010000260.1 GCA_027023175.1 Campylobacterales bacterium | reverse complement strand
GAAGCCATAAAAGAAGCAGGAATTTAAGGGCATCTCTAACAATAGGTAATGCCCTTAATACAAAAATCCAAACAACCAAAGCGGCATCTTGTTGCCAAATCCTATCTCTATATCATCAGCTACTATAAAAGAGTTTTTTATATCTTTTATCTGTTTATATTTTTTATTTTTACCGCCAACTTCAATTATATATTTATTGTCAACAATAAAATCACTTTGTTTTGGAATAAAAATATTAAAATCTTCTAACATAGAAGCAAAAAATACCTCTCTTAATGTTCCGTTTTCTTGATTGTTACAATATGCAAAATGCAGATTTGTATTGTTAAGATAGATTTTCTCAGGTTTGGTTAAAATAGAATCTTTTTTATTTACACTTTTAATAAGTCTTAAAACTTTTGCTTTTTGCAAAAAGTCCAAATATCTGTAGAGTTCAGAATACTCATTTTTATGCATATCCATCTTTGATAAAAGTGTTTGCATATTTGGAGTAAAAGGTTGGGAGTTGCAGATAAACTCTATTAGCTTTTTAAACTTTATAATTGTTGAATATTTTATATTTGAAATAGCCGGAATATCAACTTCCAACACTACATTGATAGTTTCTTTAAGTTTTAATAGATATGACAAATTGTCTCTGTTTTGAAAATAAAAAGGATAGTAGCCATTTGAGATAAACTCTTTAAAATCCGGCAAAATCGATATCTTATCAATCTTTCCCAAAATATTATAAGCCAAATCAATATGATCGTCAAATATATCACTAAAAGCAATAACCGGTAAAGATAAATCATATTTAAACTCTAAAAACTCTCTAAAAGATAAACCTTTTACCTCCTTTTTTAGCAATCTTCTACTTAGATCGGCTTTTGCATGATTTATAGACAAAGCACTACTTCCGCTAACAATAACTCTTAAATCTAAAAAATCATAAATATTCTTTAACTCCTTTTCAAAATTTGGATACTTGTGAATTTCATCGATTATTAAAAGCTTTCCTTCATTTTTATAAAACTCTTTGGCGATATCGAATAAACTTTCACCGTCACACAAATCTACACTAATATATAGTTTTTTAGAAAATGGAAGCTTATGGTTTCTTAGGTATTGCAAAAGTGTTGTAGTTTTCCCGACACCCCTTGCCCCAACAATAGCTGATAATTTTTCTTCGTTGGCAGATAGCTCATTGTAAAAATATCTAAAATGTTTTGTTTTTAATCTTTGCAGCAGTAAATTTTGATATTGTCTATATTTGTCTAACATCTTTTTTCCTTTATAGATAAAACTATAAAATATTATATCATAATTATAGATAAAACTATAAAAATTGTTATCTTAGTGCCAACTCCACAGCTTTTTCGGCGTGGATTTGTGTAGTGTCAAAAAGTTTGATGTCAGTATCACTCTGTTTTACAAGCAGTCCTATCTCGGTACATCCAAGTATCACACCTTTGACTCCATTTTTTGTAAGCTCATTTATGATACGAAGGTACTCTTTTTTTGAATCATCTTTTATCTTGCCGAGACAAAGTTCATTGTAGATAATTTTATGGATAATTTCTCTATCTTTTTTATTTGGAGTTATCACTTGTAAACCATACTTTTTTTCAAGTCTTCCTTTGTAAAACTCCTCCTCCATCGTAAAAGCAGTTCCTATCAAACCTACCTTTTTTATACCGTCTCTTATCAACTCTTCGGCAGTTGCATCCGCGATATGTAAAAGCGGTATTTGGATGGAATTTTCAATTTTGCCGGCAATTTTATGCATCGTATTGGTACAAATAAGCAAAAAGTCAGCTCCTGCTTTTTCTATATTTTTAGCATCATGTGAGAGCATCTTAGCCATTTCGTCCCACTTGCCCTGATGTTGAAGCTTTTCAATAGGCTCAAAATCAACACTCACCATAGCAATCTTAGCAGAATGTAAACCTCCCAGTCTATCTTTGATGCCATCATTTATCATCTTGTAGTACTCAAGAGTGCTCTCCCAACTCATACCACCCAAAAGTCCTATAGTTTTCAATATATTCTCCAATAATCTTAAAGTTTTGAGCAATTATAGCAAAAATTGTACCGAGAACTAAGGAGGGATTCTTAGCACAATTATTTAAAAAATAGTAGATAGTTTTATACCTACTTAATTTTATGATCACCTCTTATTTTATCAATATCTAGCCCCAATACTTTAAAGTTGCTTCTAACTGAGTGTTTTTCCTTTAGAACATTTGAATTATATATACCTATTTTAGAACTTGGAGATAGTGCTTTTTGCAAATCAAAGTCAGCTCTCTCTTGAGCATTTACATAAAGAGTGATATCAACAGCTTCAGCATCGCTTAGTGTTCTTTCTTGTCCTGAAGGCATTTTTAGCTGTATCCAAGTAGCACCTTTTGGAAGTTTGCTCATACCGGCTCCAGTATTGTAGGACAACCATTCACCTTTTGCATTTTTTCCCCAAAGAGGTGGAAAAGTTCCTACTCCTTGACCATTTATACCATGACAAGGTGCACACTTTTGCCCATATAGTCGCTTACCGTTTAGATAATTAGCATGTGTAACTTTTTTAAATAATGGTTTAAAATGCTTAATTCCCTTGGGCCAAATAGCCGCATTTGTTGGTCCCCATGGTCCTTTTCTACTCATTTTTATTGGCTTGCCCTCTGAAAGCCAAGTGATATATACTGCAATTGCAATAGAAGCTTTTGAGTCAACAGGCAATCTCTTACCATTCATACTTCTCATAAAACAGTTATTTGACCTATCTTGCAGAGTTTGAACTGATTTTTCTCTTTTTGACCATGCCGGAAATCCCGTAGCAGTATCCAACCAAGATGAAATACTCCCGGCAGTTCCCGGTTTTCCATCCTCACCTTTTAAGTGACAATTTGCACATTTTAGCTTGTTGCCTACATAATCTTTTGTCAAAGGATGCGTATTGGTATGCAGTGCTATGTCTTCACCTAGTTTAACCATTTTGCCAACTTCTCCTTTTGGATACTTTTTGGGTGCACTACCTGCATATAGTAAACTTATACTCAATGTCCCTACTACTGCTATGCTTAATATCTTTTTCATCACAATCTCCTTGTAAAATTTTTAAAATAATAACAATAAAAAGGGGTAAAGTAGGGGGAAGAAACAGTATTAGATAGTGTAGGCAACTATAAAAATGATTTTATACTATTTTATATTACCAAATTTGGAGATTTTGAGAGATTGTTCTAACAAAACAGTATAAATTGCTCTGCCTCCCAAAGCATTTGCTACTACAGCAGCTACCAAAGAGGTGATAAGCAAAGGCATCAAAAGATCAAAGCCTCCAGTCATCTCTGCAACAAGCACTATGCCTACTATAGGGGCTCTTACTGTGGCACTAAAAAGTGCACTCATCCCGGCAATAGCAAATACTAAAAACTCAACATGTAAAGTTGGTATCAATTCGTTTGCCACTATTCCAAAAGATATTCCAAAAAGTGTACCAAGTGCAAGCATAGGTGCAAAAATACCGCCCGGAGCACCAGTTCCATAAGAAATCATTGTCGTTAAAAATCTAATCACAAAAAGAGTAAGCAAAGCCTTTAAAGTCAAGTCTCCATTTAATGCGGAATGAATCACTTTATACCCCTCCCCTACACTATCAGGATAAATATAAAAAAGAAGACCTATACATGCACCGATGAAAAGTATCAAAATATTAAACTTCCAACCACTGACTTGTGATATCTTTGTTACAAAATATACTAAATATTTGTTAAAGATAAAGCCTAATACTCCAAACAATATACCAAGAATAAAAAATATCCATAATTTATATACATTTGGAGCAACAATATCGCCTACAGGGATTAGTATCTTATTGCCGATTAGCAAACGAAGAGTTATAATACTTACAACACAGGCAGTTGCCACACTTTTGACAGTAACATAGGCATATTTTATCTCTTTACGCATCTCTTCAAAAACAAATAACATACCGGCCAAAGGAGCGTTGAAAGCAGTAGCCAATCCAGCTCCGGCTCCGGCTGCTATAAGTATATCAAGATGTTTTCTATCAAATTGAAAAAATCTTGATATAAAATGAGCTAAAGCTCCTCCCATTTGCACTGAAGGACCTTCTCGACCCATAGACATACTTCCACCCAAAGAGAGTAAGCCCCCAAAAAATTTTACTATTATAATCCTTATACTATTCATCTCTATCTTATCCCCCACAACACCTTCAATATTTTGAATACCGCTTCCCGCGGCATCGGGGGCATATCTGTTTACAATATATACTGAAACAAAAACCATAATAGAAGTTACAAACATATATGCCAAATATCTATAACTTTGCCAAGGATAAATTTTATTTATAATATTAGATTTGTTTGCCAATATCCAGTCAATCAACACATGAAAAAGCGATACCGTTAAACCAACACTTATACCGATTATGGCTGATAAAAATATTATTAAAAAAAACTCATATCGTTTATTTTTCACTTTTACCCACTTGTAAACTGTATTTTTTAAAAGCAATCATAAAAACTGCTCCATTGTCATTATTTGATACAAAAATTTTACCATTATTATTTTTTTCTATGATAGTTTTTGTCATATATAAGCCTATACCTGTTCCGCTTGTAGCATGTTTTGTACTAAAATATGGCTCATAAATTTTTTCGATAGGAGACGCCTTGATACCTCCGGCATTATCTTTGATGCTTATTATCTGTTTATCATCTTTTATAAAAGTTGATATTTTTATATATCCATTTTTTATCCCTCTTTCTAAAATAACATCTTTTGCATTACTTACTAAGTTTAAAAGGGCTTGGGCTATTTCATTGGGATAAACAAAAAGTTTAAAGTTATCTTTTATGTTTATACAGAGTTTTATATCATTGTTGCTCAAAGATGCACTCATGAGATTTTCTACTTTCTTTATGGGAACTGATACATTAAATATCTCTTTTTGTTTTCCTGATGAAAAAAAGTTTCTAAAGTCATCTATCGTTTTTGACATAAAATTTATCTGTTCGTTTGCTTCATTTATTTTATTCGATAATTTTTCTTTCGTTAATTTACCTTTTTCAAAAAAAAGCTCTATATTTATAAGTATGGAAGAGAGTGCAGTTAGAGGCTGTCTCCATTGATGGGCAATATTTCCTATCATTTCACCCATGCTTGCTAGTTTACTTTGATGGGATAATATTCTCTCTTTTTCATTTGCCTCTCTCTCTTTTTTTAGCTTCAACTCTATCTCTTTTTCAACCCTTTTTCGAAGATTTTTGTTTAACTCTTTTAACTCATCTTGGGAGTTTTTAAGTTTTTGATTAGACTCATTAAGCTCTTTTAGTATAATATCAAAGCCATAATTTATAGCTATAGCAACTACCAACATAAAAAGTATTACAGCTATAATACTTTGAATGATAGCTTTATGAATAAGTGTTTTTGAGTAAGTTATATCTTGTAAAAATATAATTTTAAAATTATTGCTTTTATCCATACCTTTGCCATTTACTATATAAGGAAGAAAGATTTTATTATCTATTTTTATCTCTTTTATTTTTATTGGATTGTTGTCATATTTTAAATAGTTTATATATCTTGTATTGCCGAGAGAGAATGTAATTGTATGTTTACCATTTTTATAAAGCATATAGATATTTACATCCATGATGCTTCTAATTTGTTCTAAGAAATATTTTGGATTGATAACAAATACAACATATCCTACAATATTGCCTTTTTTATCTCTTGCCTCCGATACGGCATGATACATAAATCCCTCATTTTCATCATACCAAAAACCGCTATAAGGTTTTTTCATCTTTTTAAAATATGATAATTTTTTCTCAGGAAACTTTCCAAAATAGGTAAGCAATCGCCCTTTTTCATCATAAAAGCAAAATGATGTTAAATATCTATTTTCCTTACTAATTATTTGCCATCTTGGCAAACTCAGATCATAAAGAGCTTTTTTATCATTTTTTTCAAAAGCTTCTCTAATACCATAGGAGTTAATGTTTGCATATCCTCTTGTAATGTAAAACTTTTTAACCCTTTTTATAGTTTGACTGTAAACTATTTCAACTCTTTTTTTCTCAGATTGCTGCATAAGAGCAGCAAAATCTTTTACATCTTTATATCTTACAAAGAAAAATAAGGCTGCAGAGAGTATAAAAAGTATAAAAACCAATATAATGGTTTTGGTTTTAACAGACATAGATGAAGTAAAATTAGCCAAGCTCAAGCTTGTATCCTATACCGTAAACACTTTGTATGCACTCACTTCCTATCTTTTTTCTTATCTCTTTTACCAAAGATTTGATAGCCTCTTTAGTCGGCGATTTATAGTCCCAAAGATATTCAAATATATCTTCAAAAGTGATAGTTTGATTTACTCTTTTTATAAAATATTCTAAAAGTCTGCTCTCCATTTTGGATAGTTTTATATCTTTGTTTCCTTCGCATACCACTTTTGCGCATGGGTTATATATACATTTTTCATTTAATTTAATAGCAATATTGCCATCGACTAACTCTATAACTGCTTCATTTAATGCATTTATAAATGTATCTTTATCGTAGGGTTTTTTCAAATATTTTGTGATTTTTAACTCAACCGCTCTCCAAAGATAATGCTCTTCGGTATGTGCTGAGAGTATGATGATGGGTATCTTTTTATCTTTTTTTCTTACCTTTTGTATCACCTCTAATCCATCCATGTGAGGCATACATATATCAAAGATAAGTACATCATAACTTTTAAGTCCCATCTCATAAATTGCCTCTATGCCATCTTTGACAGATACAACTTTATCAAAAAAAAGCTCCAGAATTTCTGCAACATTATCTCTTATACTTTTTTCATCTTCGGCATATAAAACTTTTTTATCAGACAGTATATCTAAAAGATTGTAACTGTTTTGCAATTAGCTCCTCCTTGTGTTCGGTAACAATTATACCAAAAAAGGAGGAGATTGTTTTAAAAGATATTTAAGGCATAAACAGAGATATGTCTTTGTTTATCATCTGCTTTATCTATAGTATCATATTTTAGAAATCTATTTTTTTGCATAAAACGGCTTATCATTGTGACATATTTCTCTTTTAATTCAGAGTAAGCCTTAAGAGTTTTGGCTGCATCAAGTCCACTGTACATTTCATTTAAAAGTCTTGCTTGATACCTTTGAAATCTAAATTTTTCATAAGCTCTATTTCTATTTAGATTTGCTATATATGCATTTACTGATGCTTGTAAAGAAGGAAATATCTTTATCTTATGGGTTTTTCCCTCTGCTCTGTGTTCAGGAACCAAGCCTTTAGTTTTGTATGTCCACTGTCCAAATATATTGTTTGCATATTTTGCAAATCTGCTTTTCCCCCAGGCGCTCTCTATGGCTGCCTGGGTCAAAGCCAAAGACTCTGGAACTTTATCTATCTTTAAAAGATACTCATATTTGTCAAAAAGATTTTTTATCTTATATTTTTTAGAAAGCCTTGCAAGCTTTTTAAGCTCATCTTTTTTCATAGCTTCAAAACCGTTTTTTTCCAGTTTGTTAAAAAAATCGATAACAAACTTTCTCTCTTTTAAAGTTTTTGCATTTGCCTTTTTAATAAGTGGCAGCATTATCTCAACAAATTTTTGCTTTTGTAGCGAGGTATTTTTTATCTTGTAGTACCAAGAAGGCAATCCTCCTGCAAAAATAAGCGATGACAATAGCAAAAATATCGCTAAAATTTTCTTCAAATTCATTCTCCAATATCTATATTTATATATTCTATTATATCAAAAACTTTTACAACTTTCCCTTTAAAATATATTTTATTATTTTTATAAGTTAGGATTAATTTTTCTTTACTTTTC
This sequence comes from Campylobacterales bacterium, assembly GCA_027023175.1. Classification (GTDB taxonomy): domain Bacteria; phylum Campylobacterota; class Campylobacteria; order Campylobacterales; family JALSKU01; genus JALSKU01. The sequence continues at coordinate 456 of JALVWW010000260.1, read as the reverse complement.
GGATAAACTTCGATACTCTCTTTTATAAGATTTTTTCTTAATGCACCAAAAAATGCAGCTGCCATACCTGTCCCACATGCAAGCGTTTCATCCTCTACACCTCTTTCATAAGTTCTTATATACATTTTGTTATCTTTAAGCTTGGCATAGTTTACATTGGCATTATATTTTTGTCGCATCTCTCTTGCTCTTTTTTTATCATAAATATCTAAATCATCCACAAAAGTTACAAGATGAGGCACACCCGTATCATAAAAAGACCAAACAAAACCACCGTCTTCAAACTCCTCTTTGATGATCTGTGCCGGAGTCAAGGCACTCTCAACAATATCTTTTTCTACTTCAGCCTCTATGATGCCCGCACCTGTTAAAAATCTCATTTTTTGCTTGCAAAGTCCGTTTATATATGCATAATGTGCTACAGCCCTGCTGGCATTTCCGCACATCGAGGCAACA
>JALVWW010000259.1 GCA_027023175.1 Campylobacterales bacterium | reverse complement strand
ATTCGAACTTATATAAAATATAGGTTTGAGGGCAATATGTATTATCTTAAAAAAATTGCATATTTTTATATTGATGGATTTAAAAATATGAAAGTGGGTAAAAAATTATGGCTTATAGTGGCTATAAAATTTTTTATCTTTTTTGCAATACTCAAAATCTTCTTTTTCCCTGATATACTGCAAACAAAATTTGACAATGATACCCAAAGATCGAACTTTGTAATACAAAATTTAATAAAGAACAGATAAATATATCCTACAAGGAGACAACATGGAACATTTGGTTGACTGGTCAAGAGCACAGTTTGCTCTTACAGCTTTGTATCACTGGCTTTTTGTGCCTTTGACATTGGGGCTTACTTTTATAGTAGCCATCATGGAAAGCATTTATTTCAAAACGGGCAGTAAAAAATGGAAAGATATTACGAAGTTTTGGATGAAACTTCTTGCTATCAACTTTGCCATAGGATTGGCAACGGGTATCATAATGGAGTTTGAATTTGGAACAAACTGGTCAAACTATTCTTGGATAGTGGGAGATATTTTTGGAGCACCGCTAGCCATAGAAGGGCTCATGGCGTTTTTTATGGAATCAACATTTTTTGCCGTTATGTTTTTTGGCTGGGAGAAAGTGAGCAAAAAAGCTCATCTGCTCTCTACCTGGCTGGTTGCCATAGGCTCAAATCTGTCAGCTCTTTGGATACTTATTGCAAACGGATGGATGCAACACCCTGTCGGAATGAGATTTAACCCAGATAGCGCAAGAAATGAAATGGTTGATTTTTGGCAACTTGTTTTTAACCCAAATGCAGTTTTTAAGTTTTTACATACCATAAGCAGTGGATATGTACTTGCATCACTGTTTGTAGTAGGAATAAGCAGTTACTTTCTGCTAAAGAAAAAAGATTCTGATTTTGCCAAAAAAAGTATCATTGTGGGTGCTAGTTTCGGTCTTATATCTTCCATATATCTCATAACTACAGGTGACTCTTCAGCTTATACTATCGCCCAAAACCAAAAAATGAAATTGGCAGCAATGGAGGGAGTCTATAAAGGTGAAAAGAGAGAAGGTATAGTAGTAGCAGGTTTGTTAAATCCCGATAAAAAGATAGGAGACGACAAAGATACTTTTTTATTTGATATAAAAATTCCATACGGCTTGTCACTTCTTGGATACCACAGACTAGATGGATTTGTAGCAGGTATTGACGACTTGGTTTACGGCAATGAAAAAATGGGCATAGAAAGTTTGTCATCAAAAATAAACAAAGGTAAAAAGGCACTAAATGCACTGGCAGAATATAAAAAGAGTGGCTCTAAAGAGGCAATGAATTACTTTGAAAAACACTCAAATGTCATGGGATACGGGTATTTTAACGATCCAAAAGAGTTAGTTCCAAATGTCCCTTTGACATTTTACAGTTTTCATATCATGGTAGGACTTGGATCATGGTTTTTGGTTCTTTTTATACTGGTACTCTACTTTTCTATGACAAGTGGGGTTGAAAAGAAAAAATGGCTTTTATATGCAGGTTTGTTCACCCTTCCATTGGGATGGGTTGCACAAGAAACAGGGTGGATAGTAGCGGAAGTAGGCAGACAGCCATGGGCTATACAGGGATTGTTGCCTGTTAAAATGTCAACATCCAATATAGTAGTTTCAAATGTTATGATAACATTTTGGATGTTTGCTGCTATCTTTACTCTGCTTCTCATAGCTGACATTAGGATAATGCTCTCAGAGATAAAAGAGAAAAAGGAGGAGTTGTAAAATGTTTGGCAGTTTAAGTTTACTACAATTACAACAATACTGGTGGTTTATCATTGCAA
>JALVWW010000258.1 GCA_027023175.1 Campylobacterales bacterium | reverse complement strand
TACAAATCAAGAGACATAGAGTTTGAATCCTCTTTAAAAGAGGAGGAAAACAGACTTTATGATGCCCAAAGCCATAAACTTGAACTTGCTAAAACAAACAGCAGACATTTAGACCCATTAAATGATGAAACAGAGCAAAGAGGCACTATATTTTTTAGAGACGGACAAGATGCAAGAAATGATGGAAATACAGTGGATTTGGATGTGGAAACTACTGAACTTGCAAAAAATAAGGTTATGTACGATGCATTGACTGCAGCTCTCAAAAAAGACTCTGCAATTTTTAGAAGCGTTATAGAAGCTTCATCAAAGGTATAAAAAATGGCATTTTTAAGCAGTTTTGATATAAGTGGATACGGTCTTTCAGCTCAGAGATTTAGGATAAATCTTATAAGCTCAAATATTGCAAATGCAAACACTACAAGAACAAGCGAAGGGGGACCTTATAGAAGAAGAGAAGTGATATTTAAAGCGGTTGATTTTGATAAAACACTAAATAACCAAATTGCTGAAAGTGAAAACTTTTTAAACTATGAAAATCCTTTGGATGAACCAGGTTTGCAAGATAAGGCAAATCCTGCTATAATGAGCGTCAAAGTAGATAAAGTTATAAGGGATGATTCGCCTTTTAAAATGAAATATGACCCATCCAATCCCGATGCGGATAAAAACGGATATGTAGCGTATCCAAATGTAAACCCTGTGGTAGAAATGGCCGATCTTATAGAGGCAACCAGAGCCTATCAAGCAAATGTGGCTGCTTTTCAAAGCTCAAAAGCTATGGCACAAAGTGCTATAGATATTCTCAGGGCTTAAAGGAGATTGTAAAGTGAGTAATGCGATAAATAAAATAAACAATTTATCAGATACTATAAAAAATTCAAATGATATACAAAAAAAAGAGGGGGATTTCTCTTCCGTTTTAAAAGAGAGTATAAAAGAGGTAAACAATCTTCAAAAAGAGGGCGATAAAGCGATGAGTGATATTGCGACAGGAAGCGTAAAAGACTTGCATCAGGCAGCCATAGCCATAGACAAGGCTGAACTTAGTATGAAACTGATGCTTGAAGTCAGAAACAAAGCTTTAAATGCCTACAAGGAACTCTCAAGAACCCAAATGTAAATTCGTGATTCGTGATTAGTTGATAGTTATTAAATAGCTTGTAATAATCTTTTAAGTATAATAACTTTATGCAAAACAATCAACAAAAAAATGCCAAGATTCCTTTCCTTTTTTTTATCCTGCTACTTGGATTTATCGTATTTATTGCAGCTCTGTTTTATTGGGCACAGATAGATAGAAGGCTCCCGAGACTTTACAAAAAAGAGATAGACAGTGCCTTAAGAGGAGGTATTATATCCAAAGAGGGCTATTCCATAGCAAATAGTAAAAAACTCTATAAAGCTGTAATCGATACAAGAAACATAAATCCTGACAAAAAAGAGTTGTTTATAAAGCTTTACTCATTATACAGCGGTGAAAGTGCAAAAAATATAAGAAAAAGCATCAATTCATACTTCGGTACGGTTGTACTTTCTTATAAAATAGATGCAATATCAGCTCAACATTTAAGAGAATTGTCAAAAAAACTATATAGACTCGGTGTATTTGTATCGTATGAGGATAAAAAAAGAGGTATTACTTTTATCCATGGTCTTGATATAGTTGAAAGCGGTGAATACAGAGTATATGGTTATAAAGATACGCTTACACCGGTTGTGGGATATGTCAGAAAGTATGAAAAAAACAGGATAACAAAAATATATGGAGTAAAAGGGCTGGAAAAAAAATATAACGATATATTAAATCCTGTCCAAGACGGTATCATCAAAG
>JALVWW010000257.1 GCA_027023175.1 Campylobacterales bacterium | reverse complement strand
CCAAAGTTTTTAGTATCAACTTTCCATTCAAAATACTCATTTCTTGTACATCCATGATGAGTTAAGTAACCATATATCTCTTTTGGACGGCTAAGTTCATCTACTATAAGTTTGCCTTCGTTTGACAATGCTTCTATAACAAAAGCAATCCATTCCGGATGAACCGGACAACCGGGTATATTGAAAACTTTTGATTTGAACTCTTTTAAAAAACCCTCTTCTTTCTCTTTGGAGTAAACGATACCTGTGATATTTTTAGGATCTTTTTCCTTAAATATCCCCCCATAAACCGCACAAGTTCCTAAAGCTATGATATATTTTGCAAAAGACATTAACTCTTTTACTCTCTCATAAAAAGGCTCACCCGCTCTTAAAAACTCTTTTGATACCGCTCCTTCTATAATCAAAAAATCAAACTTTTTTTTATAGTTTAAAGCTTCATTTATTTCTAAAGTACTTGGCAAGTAAGGATGATATAAAAATTTATACTCTTTTACAAACTGCTTTAAGCCGGGATAATTTAAAAAAGACTGGGTATTGCCGTTGCAAGTGATACCTTGTATCCAAAGTATAGTTTTTTTATACATTTTGGGCTTTAAGAGCAAGATATATATTTTGACTTATGTCTTCAATATAATCCTCAAGAGGCTTTTGTAAAACATTCTCCCCTTTTAAAAAAACCATTCCGCCAAGATAGCCCATAAAAAGACCAAAAGCACTGAAAAAATCCTGGTCTCTTAGCTCCCCGCTTCTTACACCTTCTTCAAAAAATATCATAATCTCCGTTACAAATGCACTCACACATATCATACCCTCACAACCGTTTTGAAACACATCTCTGTTTGAGAGATAAACTCTTAAAAAATACTCTATCATTTCAGGTCTATTGTTTGCTATATCAAAGTACATTTTTGTTATAAGTTTTATCTTTTCATAAACAGATATATTTTTACCATTGATCTCTCTTATCTTCTCTCCCAATATATCAGAAGTATATTGCATGATAGCCATAGCAAGCGCTTCTTTGGACTTAAAATAGTTATACATATTGCCTACACTCATACCCAAAGATTTGGCGATATCCGGTATGGTGGTATTGTAAAATCCCTTAGTGGAAAAGAGTTTTAAAGAAGCCTCCATAATACCTATCTTTTTTTCCTCTTTTTTCATAAAAGCCACTGCTTATCCTTTATAAAACTATATAGTGTCAAAATTATATTAAAAAAAATATATTATTATTATTAAGAAAGTAAATATATGTTCATTTATAAAAACTATATAGCCCTAAGCTCCTCTATTACTAGCGGTTTTGAGAGATAAAATCCTTGAGCTAACTGAGTGCCGAACCTTTTGAGTATATCTAAAGTCTCCTTATTTTCAATAAATTCGGCAAGAGAATATATACCAAATGTTTCACACATTTGAGTAATAATATGTACTATTTTTTGAGTTTGTATATTTTTATCCATATTATATATCAAAGCTCCATCTATTTTTAAAACTTCAACTAAGCCTATCTCAACCAAATCTGATACAGTTTTAAGAGCCGAATATCCACTGCCAAAATCATCTATAGCAAATTTGACATCATGTTTCTTGTAAAATTTTTTTATAGCTTCCAAATTTTTCAAAGCTTGCTGTTCAGTTATCTCGATAATGACATTATCTATAGAAAAATTACTCAAAAATCTATCTAAATGCTTTATATATTTTTCACTTGCAAGACTCTGTGCGGCAGAATTTATAAAAACTTTGATCTTTTTTTCTAAGATATACTCTTTTTTGGACATAATAGCATCTAAAACCAAGATATCAAGCTCAGTTATCAGCCCTATCTCATATACGGTATCTATAAATACTCCTGCAGGCAATAATTTTCTTCCCTCTTTAAATCTAGCCAATGCTTCTACAGCATATATTTTATCATTTTGCAAATCATATATCGGCTGAAGCATTATATCTACTTGTTTATTATCTATCTTTTTCTTAATATATTCTATATTAAAATATTTATCATTCAACCATTTTCTTATACTATTTTTACTATCTTGATCAAAAATAAATATCTTTTCATCTTTTGCTTTAGACTGCTCTTTTAGATACAACATTATTCGTACTAATTCATCTTTTTGATAATGAACTCTTTTGTCTAGTTCAAATGAAGCTAAAGTAAAATCTATATCTATTTTTGGAAATTTCTCTTTTATAATTTCATGAGCTTTTTGTAATATATACATCAAATCATCTTGTATAATTTTTCTAGTAGTATCTATATGAAGCACATAAAAATTTGAACTTACAGCTCTTATAGCAAGTACATTTTCTTGATGTTTTTTCATATACTTTTCTACTATTAGCTTTATATTCTCTAAGACTTCATCAAGTTTTCTTTCACCATAGATGCTGTTTAATTTTTTTATATTTTTTATATCTAGGATAGTAAGAGTTTGTTTTTTATCACTATATGAAAGCATATCAATGAGTTTAAAAAAACTATTTTCAAGGTCAGAATATGTAAGATAATATAGTTCTTTTAAAAGAGAGAAAAATTGATGGGAGCTTTCCATAAGACTAATAAATACAAAATAAGCCTGAGTAAACTCCTCTTTAACAAAATATCTATAAAGTATCTTAGCTTTTGTATGAACTGATTCGTGAAGCACATCAAGCTGGTTGCAAAGAGCTATATCCATACACACCATCAAACTCTCAGGATACTCCATCATCTTTGTAAAATCACAATTCTTTGCATTAATTTGAGGAAAGCTGCCCATATCGTTAGACAATATTGCATCAATAACTTTATTTAACCATACGACATGCACATTAAACAGTGAATAATCAATAAATTTAGATCTTATATCAAGCCTAGAACTGTTACACTCTTTTTGTATATGAACATGAGAAATAGCATTTACTAAAGATTCGAATATGTCTGCTATATTTTCTGTTACCATTGCTTTATCTTCATAAGTATCAGCTTTGTTAAGAAAATATTTTTTAAGTTTTATTTTTAACAAGTTTACATATTTGGTTATAATAGCATAAGGCAGCTCAATAGCTTCATAAAATTGTTTACACTGCTCTTGATCATCTTTATCTTCATCATAAAATGTACCAATATACTCCAAAAGCATCTCTTTATGCTCATTTGCAAACTTATCTAAACTTTTTTCATCTTTAAAAAACTCTTTTACAGAAGTATCACTTTTAAACTCTTCAAGCACTTCATCAAATATTTCTGATGTTACATTTTTTAAATCTTCAAGCATTTTTTACCTTTCTTATACTTTCTTATATATATTAAGCCCCAAATTATATACTTCAAAACCGTTTGGAACAAAACTCAGATCAGCATGACCCAAAAAAAGATAGCCATCACTTTTTAAGATATCATAAAATTGACCTATCACTCTTTTTTTCTCTTCATCATTGAAGTATATCAACATATTTCTTGAAAATAGATAATCAAACTTTCCAAGCTTTTTAAAATCTTTTGCAAAGACATTTTGATGTTTCCAAATTATATCATTTAGCAAATATTTATTGACAGTATAAACATTTGCTTTTTGAGTAAAATACTTTTGAAGCAGAGCTTGAGGCACCCTTGAGATAGAACGACTCAAATATTTACCTTTTTGAGCTTTTTCAAGAGCTTGAGAGTTGATATCTATACCTGTTATATCATATCTCTTCCCACCTAACTCCTCTTTTAGTTTTATGGCTATAGAGTAAACCTCTTCACCGGTAGCGCAGGGGGCAGAGAGAACAGAAAAGTTTTGTTTGTTTTTTGCTATCTGCAAAAAAGCTTCTACTTGTAAAATTTCTCGAAAGAAGTAAGTTTCATTGACTGTAAGTAGATTGATAAGCTCTATTTTTATATCTTTTTGTGTTTTATATCTCAAAGTCAACTCTTTATAGTTGTCTATGGAGTTGCTTTTTGCAAAAGTTTCAAGCTTTTTTATTGTTATATATTCTTGTTTTGCATAGTCAAGTCCAAACTCTTGTTTTATCAAGTCCAAAAGCTCAAGAGCCTCCTCTTTTTTAAAAGAAAAAGTTTTGCTTTTATTTGATATAGGCTGATAGTCAAGAGCTTTTTTTCCTCTTTTTCTTCTTAAAAATGAGAACATTACAAAGTATCCTTTTGTATCTCATCCACTATCTCATCAATAGAACAAATCATATCACAAACACCTGCCTCTTTAAGGCTTCTTGGCATACCGTAAACTTTTGAACTTTTTTCATCTTGAGCTACAATCTTCACTCTTGGTATAAAATTTTTTATATCACAAGAGCCTTGCATACCGTCATTACCTATGCCACTTAGTATATAAATACTTATAAAATTTAACTCATCATGCAACACAAGGGAAGATAAAAGATGATCTATACTTGGATGATAGTAGCCTAGATTTGGATTTTTTTCTATATAGAGTTTTTTATTTTGTTCCTTTGTTATGATAGAGGTGTCATGTAAAACATATATCTTTTTATTTTCAATAAGAGTTTTTTCATCTTTGGCACAAACAACCTCTATATCTCCTATACGACCTAGTCTTGAAGCAAAGGATTCAAGAGGAAGTTTATCCATGTGTTGAGCTATAATGATTGAGCCGTTGATATGTTGGAGTTTTCCTATGATATACTCTATAAGCCCCGGACCTCCCGTAGAAGCTCCTATGACAACCAACTTATCAGGATTTAAATTCATCTAATATAGCCTTAAGTTCTCCTGTTAGATTACTAAGGTGCTCCGCTGCTCCTGCTATCTCTTCTACGCTTCTGGCATTGGCTGTTGAGATATCTCTTATCTCTTTCATCTTTTTTATAACTTCCGACATTTTTTCTTTCATAGCTAGAGACCTGCTTGCTGAAGTAGAGCTTATCTCATCTGCTTGATTTAATGCATTTTCTACAGTATCCAAATGTGTATCAATAGTCTGGGCTTTGTTTAGTGCTTCTTCAAAAGACGTGGAGTTATCTTGCATTTCTGAGCTTACCTGGTTGACTGATTGTATTACGAGATTGATGGTAGAAGTAATTTCTGCCAAGCTTTTTTGTGTTTTTTCAGCCAACTTTCGTACCTCATCCGCCACTACCGCAAAACCTCTACCGTGTTCACCCGCTCTTGCAGCTTCTATAGCAGCATTGAGCGCCAAAAGGTTGGTCTGATCAGCAATATCAGCTATAAGGTCCAAAACCTCTTTGACACTGTTGGCTTCATCTTGGAGATGCACAATATTCTCTGCGAGATTCAGCTCTTTTTCTGCTGTTGTATTTATTACATGTAAAAGTTCCCTTATATCCGCATTTGCATTTGCAAGACTTTTTGTAGCATTTGTGACCACTTCATCATTTGTTTCTATAGTATCAACTATATCTTGAAGTTCATCAAAAGCATCTTCTCCTATAGTAGTCGTTTCGTTTACAAGCCTTGCTTCATTTTCTGCTCTATGCCCAATCTCCAAAGATGTAGCTGAAAGCTCAGTAGCAACTGAAGAGTTTTCGCTACTATTTGCTTTTGACTCTTTTATAGTCTCATGAACTTTATCTATAAAATGATTTATCTCTTTGGCCATAACCCCTATCTCATTTTTACCTATAACAGGAAGCCTTTTTGTAAGATCGCCGCCACTACCCGCAAGGTCATGTGCGGCATCCTGGACAGTTTTTAGATTTTTAGTGATAAATACGGTTATGACAAAAGCCAATACTATACCGAGTATGATAGCTACAATACTAAAAATCAATACTATCATTGTATAATTGTTTAAGTTTGTTATACTATCTTTTGAAATCTTATCCTGTATAGAAGATATCTTGTCTTGAAGAGCTTCTATATCTTTTAACAATCTATCTTCAGAGTTTTCTATCTTATTAAAATCTCTCTTTTTATGTATCAAAAGAGTATTTAAATTGGCTAATGCACTTTGTATTTTTTTAAAATCTTTCAAAGTGCTTTTTAAATATCTATTTTGTCTAACTTCACTTAAAACATTAGCAAGACCTTTTGTAGATTTGATATGTGCATCCTTATACTGTCTCAAATCTTCAATATCTTGCTGTGCAAAATAAAAGTTGATATAACCTATCGCCTTAAGTAATTGCTCCTGAACAGAAGCAAAATCTTGGGCTATATTATTGACTTTAGCTATCTCCTCAAATCCACTTTTTGCATCATGGGTACTTTTATAATTGAACCCGACAAGTGCTACTATAAGAAAGTTTACTATCAAAAACCCTCCCAAAACTATCTGCTTGATACTCATATTGTTCACCCTTTCCTCCTGTTATGAAGTGCTACCTTGCCAATACCTTACATTTTGACAAAATAGCAAAACAGTAAGAAAAGGCATAAATATATAAAGCTTATATTGACATACTTTATATAATAAAGTAGCATAAATTTTTTCAACTTTTAAAATTCTTAATGATAATACATATAACATAAATATATAATTAAATTAAAAAATAATAAATATCTAGTAAAAATATTACTTATATAAAAATAATATATAAAGTATAATTTAAACTCTATGTTTCTATAAAGTAATTAAAACTTGATACTGAACTTAGAACCTACATTTTTTTGGCTCTTTATAATCAGCTTGAATTTATGAAGATTTAGAATATTTGTTACGATGGAGAGTCCAAGCCCAAGAGAGTTGTCCCAGCTGTTTTTTGATACTCGATAGAATTTTTTAGTGATATTTTTTATCTCTTTTTCATCTATGCCTATACCACTATCTTTGATGGCTATAGAGTTATCATCTATGATAACCTCTACTTTATCATCAGAATATTTAAGAGCATTTTCTATCAGATTTGTTATGGCAATTCCTATTAAAAGTTTATCAGCTTCTACTGTTACATCTTTTTTACCTACTATCTCGATCTCTCTATCACCATAAATGTGGCGAAGATTTTGTACCGTATCTTTTGTTATCTCATAAAGATTGCAATTGGCAAATGAGAGCTTTATCTTATCACTATCAAGTTTTATCGCAAGTCTTAAAGTATCAATCAATTCAGAAAGCCTCTTTCCGCTTGAGTAAATCTTGTGTAAAAATTTTATCCTTATATTTTCATTGAGTTCTTTATCCTCCAAAAGGGTTTGAGAGTAGCCGTTGATAACTGTGATAGGATTTTTAAACTCATGGCTGACGGCTGAGAGTATCTCATCTTTTTGAGTATTTAAAAGCTTTAATTTTTTGGTATATTTTGCTTTTTGCTTATCTCTTTTGGCTAAGACTAAAGCAACTTTTGTCAAAAGTGTAGTTATGTTATAAAACTCTTTTGAAAATGATGACTTGATGTAGCTTGGTTTTTTCTTTTTTGTGAGTGCTACTAAAAATTTTGAAATCTTATCCACCTCTTTTTCCAAGGCTTGATTGACTCTGTATAACTTATAAAATACGATCATAAAAAAGAGTAAAAGCACAGAAAGGATCTCAACTCCTAAGTAAAAAATTTGACTATATATTTTTTTTATAAATTTTGCAACTCTTACATATATAGTTTTATCTTTTAACTTTACCTTTTTAGCAACATATATCAAATCTTTACCCAAAGTGTGAGAGTATCTTACGGAGCTTCCAAAGCCATTTTTTCTAGCTTCTACTATCTCAGGCCTTAGCTTGTGGTTATCCATGATAGATCTATCCTTGTTTGACTCCCCCAGTACCACTCCATCATCCCTTATAAAAGTTACTCTTATATCATCAACTTTTTTTATCTTTTTTGCAAGTTTATCAAAATCTGTACGATTGTTTATCTGTAAAGATATGATATTGGCATCAGATATTAACTCATCTTTGGTTTGTGAGATATATATATCTTTGATAGCATAATGCACTACTGCACCGATAATAACAAATAAAACTATAAATAGTGGAAGTAGTTTTTTAAGATATATTTGATGAAGTTTTAACAAAGCCTATATCCCTCTCCTCTGATAGATTTTATATAATTTTTTTCTCCGGTTGGATCTATCTTTTCTTTAAGTCTTTTTATAGCTACATTAACAGTTTTTAACTGCCTATTTTCAGCATTATCCCAAAGGTTTTCAAGCAAATCTTCCCTTTTTAGGATACTATTTTTATTTTTTAAAAATTCAAGCAAGAGTTTTTTATCTAATTTGCTAAGTTCTATCTCTTTATCGTCAATTTTTACTATATTGTTGGTTATATTATACACTATATTACGATATTTTATCACATCGCTCTCTTTTTTTACTCTTTTTATAACAGCTTTTACTCTAGCAATAAGTTCGGCAAAATTAAAAGGCTTGGTTATATAGTCATCTCCTCCTCTTTTAAACCCCTCCAATATATCATCACTACCATCTT
>JALVWW010000256.1 GCA_027023175.1 Campylobacterales bacterium | reverse complement strand
CACACATACTTCCTTTTTTGAAAGATAAAAAGCTTGTTGTTATAGACCCATACAAAACAGAATTAGCCAAAAAAGCTGATATATTTTTGCAGATAAAACCAAGAGGAGACTTTTTTCTGGCACTTTTGCTCTCAAGGATACTCTATATGGGAGAGGAAGAAGATACTGAATTTATAGAGCAAAGAAGTGAAAACTTTGAAGAGTATGTGGAGCTTTTTGAGAGTTATCACATGAAAAAACTATCCATTGGGTGTGAAGTCGATATAGACAAAGCGTGGGAAGTTATAGACTTGATAAAGGGCAAAAAGACAGTTTTTTTAGTAGGTATCGGGGTGCAAAAGTATATCACTGGACACTTTGCGCTTCGAGCTATAGACTCTCTTGCGGCAATGCTTGGGCTTTTTGGAAAAGAGGGTAGCGGAGTAAGCTATCTCTCAGATAGTTTTTATGGATTTAAAGACCCTTTTGAAAGTTATCAAAAAAAAGTTACTTTGCCTACAGTTGATTTTTCAAAGTTTGATATGGTCTTTATACAGGGGGCAAATCCGGCTGTTAGTATGCCTTCCACTTCAAAAGTTATAGATGGACTCAAAAAAGCTAGGTTTGTGGTTTATTTCGGGCTTTATGAAAATGAAACTTCAAAATTGGCTGATCTTATCTTACCCACAGTTGACTTTTTGAGCAAAAATGATATAAGAACGACTTACGGACACGAATATATAGGGCTTATGCCAAAGTTAAGAGATGATGATAGCGGTATAAGCGAATATGACTTGATAAATTATCTGATGAAAACTTTTTTTGATGAAGAGTTAAAAGATGAACAAAGTTATATAGATGAGATACTCTCCTCAAATAGTATGGAAAAAGAGGGATATCTTATATCAAAAAGCTATGAAGATTTGCCTTATAAAGAGAATTTTTATACCCAGAGCGGAAAGTTTTTGTTTTTGGATGATTATGAAGATGACTATGAGGATGATTATGAAGATGATGAGGGGTATTATCTCATTACCAAAAAGCAAAAAAGCTCACTAAACAGCAGTTTTAAAGCAGATAACACTTTATATATCCCGCCGCTTTTAGGTTTTGAAGATAGTGAAAAAGTCGAAGTTAAAAGTGACTATGCAAAAGCTGTTTTTACTATAAAGATAGATAAAAATTTAAGACACGACACCCTTTTGTGTTTTGCAGGAAACAGATACTATAACTACCTGACTCCCCGTATCACTTCGATAGAGGGTAAAAATGCAGTTTTTCAGGAGCTAAAAGTCACTATAAAAAAGGTATAACAACTTTGGTAAGTATCATTATACCTATCTTTAACCGCTATAAACTTGCAAAAAGAGCGATACACTCAGTCCTAAATCAAACATACAAAGAGCATGAAATCATAGTAATAGATGACGGCTCAAATGATGACACCGCAAAGCTAAAATATGAGTTTGACATAAGATATGTCTATCAAGAAAATAGAGGTGTGAGCAGTGCTAGAAACAAAGGTATAAAAGCCGCAAAAGGAGAATGGATAGCTTTTTTAGACAGTGATGATGAGTGGATGAGTGATAAGCTTCAAAAACAGATGGAATTTTTTGAAAAAAATCCTTCAGTTAAATTTTGTCATACCGAAGAGAAGTGGATAAGGGAGGGCAGGGAGGTTAAATATCCAAAAAGATTACAAAAACCAAGTGGTCAGTGCTTTTATGACAATCTTCAAACCTGTAAAATTGCTCCAAGCAGTGTGATGCTGCATAAAAGCATACTAAATGATGTAGGGCTTTTTGATGAGAGTAAAAAAGTTTGCGAAGATTATGACTTGTGGCTTAGGATATCAAAAAAGTATGAGATAGGACTTATCAAAGAAAAACTTATCACTAAATATGCCGGTGATGACCAACTCTCAAAAACCATAAAGTTTATAGACCTGCATCATATATACTCTCTTTTAAAATTCAAAAAGGATAAAAAAGTAAAAAAAATAATAGAAAAAAAGCTAAACATCTTGGAAAAAGGAGCAAAAAAACATAACAACGAAGAGTTACTTCGTATTGTTTTGATGATTAAACTCAGGAACGATTTGCTTTAATTTGGATAGCTTATCCTTGCAAGAGAGCAATTCTTCAATATCATTTTTTAAAGTATCTATGTTATAATTAGTTGATTTTGCAATGGTGATGGAGTCATACTCTGTGTTGCAGTTTGTATCATCTATAAGTAACTCTTCATAAAGTTTTTCTCCAGGTCTTAGTCCAGTAAATTTTATCTCTATATTATTTTTTCCACTAAGTTCGCACATCTTTTTTGCCAAGTCCACTATCTTGACAGGCTCTCCCATATCCAGGATAAATATCTCTCCACCTTTGCCTATCGCAGCTGCTTGAAGTACTAATTTACAAGCTTCTGATATGAGCATGAAGTACCTGGTGATATCAGGATGAGTTACGGTTACCGGTCCGCCTTTTTCAATTTGAGCTTTAAATTTCGGTATCACGCTTCCGCTGCTTCCAAGCACATTTCCAAATCTTACAGCAACTATCTCTGTACTGTTTGATATGACATTTTGTGCATACAGTTCACATATCCTTTTGGTAGCTCCCATGACATTTGTTGGACGGACTGCTTTGTCTGTAGAAATCAGCACAAACTTTTTAACACCATTTTTTATAGAAGTATCTATAACATTTTTTGTTCCAAGAACATTGTTGAGTATTCCTTCTTGTATGTTTTCCTCAACCAAAGGAACATGTTTGTATGCGGCGGCATGTATAACAATATCAGGCTTATATTTTTGAAAAGTCTTATCAAGATACTCTTTGTTTGTAACACTTTGCATAACCGCTTTTGTTGTTATGTTTTTTATCTCCTGCTCTATCATATAGAGGTTGTACTCGCTGTGGTCAAGCATTATAAGCTCTTTGACACCGTATTTTTCACACTGTCTGCATATCTCACTTCCTATGCTTCCTCCAGCTCCTGTTACAAGAACGGTTTTATTTTTAAGAAAAGAAGAAATTTTTTCTTTATCCAAGTCTTTAGGATGTCTTGCGAGTAAATCTTCTATAGAAATGTCTTTTAAAGAGGGAGTTGCATCTTCACTAAAAAACTTGACTTGTTTTATCTTTTTGATACCAAGTTTATAAAATTTATCTATGTATTCATTGAGCTCTTTTTGCGAAAGCTCTTTTGTGATAAGTATGGTTTGTATGTGGTATCTTTGTATAAAATCTTTTAGTTGTTTATAGCTGCAAACAGGTATATCTGAAAAATAATTTCCTGCATAATG
The DNA here is from genome assembly GCA_027023175.1 of Campylobacterales bacterium. Lineage (GTDB taxonomy): Bacteria > Campylobacterota > Campylobacteria > Campylobacterales > JALSKU01 > JALSKU01. The sequence goes on along the minus strand of JALVWW010000256.1, from coordinate 5,080 downwards.
ATCATCCATGATAACTTTTATATCGTACTCAATGCTTCCATCCAAAGTACTTTTAATAATAGTAGAAGTGTTATCATTTGTTCCAAAAATAGCAGCTTTATCTATATGTTTTGTATGCTTTTCAAGTAAAAATCTTTTAAGTGCCCTAAAAAAACCTATAAACACCAATGATAAAAACATATCTATTACTATAACGCTTCTTGGAAAAGGGGAAAAGTATCGGTATAAAAGTATAAATATGATGATAAATGAGCCATAAGTTACAATATGTGCATATATAAGTTTTTTATATTCTGTGAAACCAAAATATCTCCAAACCATCTGATACAGATGATAATAATAAAATGCAATTATCTTTAACGGTATAACGATAGATACTGTTTTATATAAACTATAATAATAAATCTCAGGGATATGAAAGTTGAAACGCAATAAAAATGAGATATATATGGTAAATATAGATATGCCAATATCGCCTAACAAAAAGAACAAGACCCTTTTTGTATTTGTTGGTTTTAAAATTTTTTTTAACATATTTGTTTGATAGTCCTTGTTACTTTTTTTAATTCTTCAAGTGAAACATCAGTTGGAGAGGGTAGGCATATACCCGTTTGGAAAAGTTTTTCACTAACCCCATTGCTAAAATGCAAAGTATCTTTAAAAAGAGGTTGTAAGTGCATACTTTTCCAAAGAGGACGGGATTCGACATTGATTTTTTCAAGTTTATTTATCACTTTCAAAGGATCAGTTTTTTCAAAAGTAAGGGTTGTAAGCCATCTATTTCCTTTACTATTTTCAATCTCCGGCATAAATTTTATCTCTTTTATATTGCTTAGTTCATTCTTGTAAAATTCAAAAATTTCTCTAGCTTTTTTTATCCTATCATCCAAAACTTCCATCTGAGCTACACCGACAGCAGCTAAAATATTACTCATTCGATAGTTATATCCATACTCTTTATGTTCATAATGCAAAAACGGCTCTCTGGCTTGAGTTGCATAAAATTTAGCTCTTTTTATCCACTCTTCGTTATCGCTTACAAGCATTCCTCCGCCGGAAGTTGTGATGATTTTATTGCCGTTAAAACTATATATACCAAGATCTCCAAAAGTTCCGCTATGTTTATCTTTGTAAGTTGCCCCCAAACTCTCTGCCGCATCTTCAATAAGATAGATACCGTTTTCTTTACAAATTTGTACTATCTCATCTATCTTTGCCATTTGACCGTAAAGATGAGTAACTATCAAAGCCTTTGGCTTTTTTGGAAGCTCTTGTATAGCCTTTTTAAAAAGTTTAGGTGAGAGATTCCAGCTTTCATCAGAGTCTATAAAAACAGGAGTTGCATTTTGATATAAAATAGGCACAATAGAGCCTATAAAAGTAAATGTTGAAGCCAAAACTATATCATTCTTGCCTATACCAAGTACCCGTAAAGCTAAATGGATAGCTGCTGTACCACTGGAAGTAGCAAGAGTATATCTTGTGCCTGTATAATTTTTAATGCTCTCTTCAAATCTATTCACAAACTCTCCAAGCGGTGCTATATAATTGCTTTTAAAAACTTCAGTGATATATTTTTGTTCATTGCCACTCATATGAGGAGGCGATAGAAAAAGTCGGTTATTTGAGATCTCTCTGCTTGCGTTTACTTCTTTTGAAGAGTTTGTTTTTTTAAACAAGGAGAGCCTATCCATTTAATTCCTTTAATACTTCTATGATATTAGATCTATTTTCTACTTCGTAGTTAGCATCATTTTTATAATCCTTGTAAATTCCCCAAGGATTTTTATATCTTATAGTTTTCCAATTCAATTTTTTTGGAGCTATAAAATCTTTTTTTGGATTATCTGATATATATATAAATTCTTTATCGTTGTTATATTTTTGCATTACCATTTTAAATGGTTTTGGATCAGGCTTTTTTGTATGATAAAAGTCAGTAAACAGAGAAAATTCAATAAACTTTTCCAAATTTAAAGTATCAAATTTATTTTGTTGCATTATGTAGTGTCCGTCACTTATCAGTGCAGTTTTATACTGTTGTGAGAATTTTAAAACCTCTAAGCTTTCTTTTGGCAGTTTTATCTTTGGTTTGTGAAATCTGTATATCTCTATCAGCTTTTGCAGAGGAATGTTTAGGTTGAAGTTTTTTATCAAACTATCAAATATTTTGCCGCTTCCATTTTGGCAAAATTCACTCCACATAAAGTAAAAATATTTTTTATCTCCTAAAAATTTACTTATCTCGTTAAAGCCACTTTTTACAAAATCTATCTCATTATACAATGTATCATCAAGATCAAAAACAATTACCATCTACTATCACTTCCGCATCATATCTTAGCATAATGTTGTTATCTATCCAATCTTCACTATATTTTAAATCCCTGCCTAAAAAATCTTCAAATAGATACTTGGCAAAATTTGCTCCACTTAAATATGACAAAGGATATCCTCCTCCAAATCTTGGATTGATTTCGATAAAAACAATCTTGTTTTCTTTAGTTTTAAAAAGTTGGACAGTCAGGCAGCCATAAGCTCCTTCTAAAATGCTACATAGCTTTTTTATCACATTTATTATCTGCCTATCTTTTACGGTTTTTGCTTTGCTAACTTCACCTGCTCTCACCTCAAGTCTAAGTCTTGGAACTATGGATATGATATTGTTTCTACTGTCTATAAAAATATCTATAGTGTACTCATTACCTTCAATATACTCCTGGAACTGGTAATTTTTATCCTTTGCCAGCTCTCTTGCCTTTTTGGGTGTATAAACTATCTGCGCACCGATAGAACATGAAGAGTTGTTTAGTTTAGCAAATATTGGATAACTACAGTTTTGTATGTCTTTTATACTTTTTGGAGTATCGAAGCCATTATCAAGAAAAAATCTTTCTGTAGAATTTTTAAGATAAAATGTATCACATATATCTTTTGAGGAAATAGCTATAAAAATACCATCCTTTTTAAAATTATCTTTTGCTGTTGCCAATATTGAAAGTTCGGTATCTATTGTAGGAACAACAATAGATATATCTTTTTCTATGCAAAAGTTTTTTAAAATATGTATATAATCTTTATCAGTAACTCTGGGAACTTTTAAAAATCCATCTGATATATGACACGCACTACTTAAGATAGGATTTATATCACAAGTATATACTTTTGCATTTTTATTATACTTTTTTATGGTCTGTTGAAAACTTTTTACAAGGCTTACTCTCCTGCCTGCACTTGTTATGAGTATATTGTTTATCATATATTTATACATCCAACTATCAAATTATTTGTTTTATTATACCATACATTAAGTATTTAATCATCACCTGTAAATTTCTCCATAGTTGCATGAGTGTTAGAGTTAACTCCATCTCTTATGATAACCTTTAAAAATGTCAGCCATAATATTTTCATATCAAGTAAAAAAGAGATATTTTCCACATACCATACATCATATTCGAGTTTTTTCTTCCAACTTATAGCATTTCTTCCATTTACCTGTGCCCAGCCGGTGATGCCAGGTTTTACATCATGTCTTTTTTTTTGTCTATCATTATAAAGTGGTAGATATTCTACTAAAAGTGGTCTAGGTCCAATAAAACTCATATCGCCTTTTAGTACATTGAAAAGTTGTGGAATCTCATCAAGAGAGGTAGAGCGGATAAACTTTCCAACTCCTTTAAGCCTTTTTTCATCAGGTAAAAGTTTTCCATTTTCATCTTTTTCATTTGTCATTGTACGAAACTTATATATCTTAAATATTTTCCCTTTATAGCCTGGACGGTTTTGAGTAAAGATAACAGATCTTCCATCCCATATATAAATAGCTATAGCTATTATTATCATGATTGGTAAAAAGATGATAATAAAAAATAAGGAAAGCAACTTATCAAACAGAGGCTTAAAAAAGTTTTTATACATCAAAAAGTCCTTTTTCTTTATAGTAATCCATATATTGTTTGACAATTTTATCTATATCAAAAAGCTCTTCAGTCATTTTTCTCCCATTTTTTCCAAACTCTTTTCTTAGTTTTTTATCCAAGATAAGTTTTTCTATCTTGTTTGCCAAAGTTTTACTATCTTTTACAGGTACTAAATAACCGTTATATCCATCTTTGACAACATCTTTACATCCAGTTGTATCGGTTGTAACGATAGGTTTACTCATGGAAGCAGCTTCCATCAAAGTTACAGGCAATCCCTCTCTATAACTTGGTAAAACAAATACATCCGATATGGCAATAAGTTCAGGTATATCATCTCTAAGTCCTAGCCATTTTACTTTTCCACTTTGAAGATACTCTTTACTTGCACAAGTATGGTTTCCTTCATCTGCTGGACCAACTAGTACAAATTCTATATTTTGATACTTTTGTTTTAAAGTTTTGGCACTTTTGTAAAACTCTTTTATTCCTTTGTCCCAAATGGCTCTTGCTATCATAAGCACAACTGTTTTATCTTTTAAATTATTTTTTGATTTTATCTCTATTATCTTTTCTTTGTCAAATTTTGATATATCAAACTTTTTGGTATCTACTCCGACACTTTTTATGGTTTTGACTTTTTTTTCTTGTATGATACCTTTTTTTATCATGTATTTTGGGTCATCGTCATTAACAAATACACATCCGTTGCTCTTTGAAAATGCTCTTTTATAAAGCATTTCCATGATAGTTCTTATTATGATATTCTTGAAATTATTATGCACATAAAATGACCCCAGTCCCTCTACTAAATTTAATATAATAGGAATATTTGCTTTTTTAGCAGCAAATGTGCCGTAGATATTGGGTTTTGCGGTAAAGGTGTGTATCATATCAAGATCCAAATCTTTTATAGCTTGGTAAATGTTATCGATAGTTTGTTTTTCTTTAAAAGGATTGATGCTTTCTCTTTGTATATTGTAATTTACAACTTTACACCCCATCTCTTTTAAAGCTCTGTTTTTATCTCCTTTTGGGCAGATAGCATAAACTTTTATACCTCTTTTTATCAATTCTTTTATGATATGAGCACGAAATAGATATAAATTTAGATCTAAATGTGATAAAAAGCCTACTTTTTTTTGCATTTGCTATTT
>JALVWW010000255.1 GCA_027023175.1 Campylobacterales bacterium | reverse complement strand
TTTCTTGCTATATTTTCCATCTTGGTTGCTACTTTTATACTCGGCTTATTCAGGTCTAGTTCATCTTCGTTTTTCATCCCTACACAAACTTTGCATTTTCCTATTTTCAAATCCAACAAATCAACCAAATCAAGCTCTTTTTCACTCAAGACATCAAGTCCTACCACTCCGATATCTGCTGCCTGATGGAGTACATAAGTAGGTACATCTTGATTTCTTACAAGCAAAAATGTAAAATCATCCTCTTTTAAGATAAGCTTTCTGTCTTCAAAAGCAAACTTTTTATCAAATATTTTTTCAAATATATTTAAAGTCTCTTCAGCAATTCTTCCTTTGGGTAGTGCAACGGTTATCATATCAATCCTTTAGTTTTAAGGGTATCACCTATTATTAGAGATACCCTTAAGTACTTTCATCATACCTTTGAAAATTAAACTTCCATCATATATGGCATTGTCAAAAAATTTTGCAAAAAATTTTCCGTCACCGCCGGTAAAATAGAGCCTCTTATCTTTTTGACTATCTTTTAGCATCAATATTATAGGCTTTATGGCACCATAACTGATAGCTTCAAGAGAATTTTGCGGAAAAACATCAAGGTCTATGTTTGGGTTGAGAGTCATATCAAGTCTTGGTGAAATTTCCGAAAAACTTTTTTGAAGTGCAAAAAGCCCCGGCATTATATACCCTCCAAGATGCAATCCTCCAGCCATGATGTCAACCGTTATCGCACTTCCGGCATCCACTATGACTCCGTTATCTATGGCTTTACAAGCTGCAACTCTATCTATACCCAAACCTTTGTATATAGTATCTATCTCTAAAAAAGGCTCTAAGTCAGTAGCGTTTTCCATATCATTTAATTTGCTTTTTAATTTTTCATTTACATTAATATAATAAAATTTTTCATCCACATCCAAAAGGTTTTTGATTGTAGCCTTTTTGCTCCAACTAGCACCCTTTTTATAAAAGTGAATATTTGTATTGCCTATTTCACACAACAACATAATACAAACACCCCAATTCCTTCACCCTTCATCTTTTAACCTATTTTCATATATCTTCCATTTCAACTCTTCGAGATATTTTTTTGCTTTCGAACAAAGTGGCGAACTTATAAGTAAAATCTTTTTTTTATAGTTATGCTGCTTCAGTTTTATCAATTTTGCCAACAATTCTTCAATCTCTTTGGCATTTTTTGTGACAAATCTGCTTTTTTGGTCTATTTTAAATATGGTCACATAGTTTGACTTCGTATCAACTCCTTCAAAAAGCCCTATCTTTTTCCTGCTTCCAAGAAGTTTTAAATCAATCTTAAGAAGCACTTTAAAGATATAATTTTTTTTACTTAGAAACTCTACAATATTTTTCACAATCAACAACCTTTTGATAGAGGATGAAAATCCATAACGGTTTGTTCCAGGTTTTTTTGTTGGATATGAGTATATATCTGTGTAGTCAAAATAGTCGAATGACCTAAAAGTTCCTGTACCACCCTCAAATCTGCTCCACCTAGAACCAAAGATGTGGCAAAGGAGTGTCTTAGGACATGGGGAGAGACATTGAGATATTTTTTGGTTATTTTAAATGCCGTAATCCTGCTCATTTTACCGCCTCTGTAATTGACCCAGATATATTCACTTTTTTTTTCTCTTTTATCAAGATATTCATTTAGAGCTTTTAAAGCAAATTTGGCAACAGGCACCATCCTTTGCTTGTCGCCTTTTGCACTTCTTATCTTTAGCCATTCTCCGTTTATATCATCTTTTTTTATCTCTATAGATTCACTTACTCTGACTCCCGTAGCATATAAAAAAAGTATATAGGCATAATCTCTATAATCAATCCATCCCTCTTTTTTTATAAGCTTCAAGCCATTAATTATGTCTTCATACTCAAGTAGTGTCGGTAAAACTCTTTGATATTTGAACTGCTTCAAAACAGGTCTATTTTTTACGAACTCCTCTTTTTCACAAAATTTAAAAAAAGTATTTATAGAGGAGAGTTTTCTGTTGATACTGTTTTGATTGGTATAATTTTCCAGATATCCCAGGATATCATCGAGTTTGGCTTTTATGATATCTTTTTTTAAAAATTTCTCAAAATCGTTCAAGTCACTGCTGTATGCTTCTATACTTCTTTTTGAAAGTCCTTTTACTACAGTTATATACTCTATAAAAGCTTCTAGAGCTGTAGACATAAGCCTTACTTTATTTTATTTAGTTTAAAGTATTTATCATCATAATAAAGTGTGTCACTGGTGGTAAACATAAGACTTTCTATAGCATTTGGCAATTTATATACATTTGTGGTTATCAAGTCTTTATCAGTTGCTATAAGATACCCATTCTTTTCTATGACATATATAAACTGTCCGTATATCGCAGTGGAAAAGTTGGCAAATTTAAATTTTCTCTCTTTCAGTCTTTTTAGATTTGAATTGGTGAGTATGATTTTTCCATCTTTTGTAAATACAAAAATTCTCTTCCCCAAAAAAACAATATCTTTAACACCTACATTCATAAAAGAGACTGATTTTGGGTCTATTGATATGACTCTTTTTTGAGTAGCCGCAACAAGTCTGTTATCCAAGACATCCATAAAAATTACATTGTTAAAATATGGTTTTGAACTTACTACGATATCTCTTACAACATTAAATCCAGTAGAACTAACTATAACCAACCTCCCATCAAGCGAAGGAAATACTATGAGTTTACCTAGAAAATAAGGTGCTACAAGTCTTGCATCAAGCGCATATACATCATCAAGTTTTTTGGAAAATTTTACTAAATTATTTTTTATATCATATACCATCAAAGAGTTGTCACTAAAAACTATAGCCAAAAGATTATTTTTCAAAGATGCACTGGCTATCATTTTTGAAAAATTATGTGAAAACAGAATCTTATCACTTTTGTTTTTAATATTGAGTCTGCCCATAGGTGAAGTATAAATCACCATATTTTGGCTGATATTTAAAAACCTATCATTTTTAGGTATAAAAACATTCATCAAGCCGGTTTTTTTAGATATAACTTGACCGTTTTGCAAAGTTGCACCGCTTCTTGTAACATCAGCTATGGGTGCAGGCAAACTTCCGTCAAAATCAACATAACCCGCAACTTTTTTTGGCTCATATAAAGATTTTGATGAACATCCTACAAAAATAAAGAGAAAAAGTGATACCAATATAAAACTTATATATTTTTTCATAATTTTACTAAACCTTTTTTATTTTATATAATGCTCTAAATTTTTAGCAATATTTTTAAGTGGAGAATCCACCTCTATGGAAGATAGTTTTATTTTTGCCTGCTCTTTCTTTTTCTCTTTTAAAAGCAGATATGCATCTTCTAAAAGTGCAAAATTTTTAAGAAGCCCTGCTTTTGAATTGTCAATGTAGTCATTTAGATTATCACTTTTTTTAGACAGTGAGGCAAGCTGATAAGAAGCCAAGTCTGAAAGATACTTGTCTTTGGCGTTATCTTTTACATCTTTGAAAATTTTTGTATCATTTTTTTTCGAAGCTACCTGTAGCCTGTATGCATAGTAAAGATTGATATTTTTATCTTTTAAAATTTTAGCTGCATCGGTATCATTTGGGTTTTTGATGAGTTTCAGATAAGCTTCATTGGCAGCTTTTAAATTGCTTTCATCTATGTATGTTTTTACCGAAAAGCCTACAAATGCTATCACTGCAATAACAACTACAGTTATGATAGGTTTTTTATATTTTTTATAAAATCTTTCTGCTCTTATGAGCCCCTCTAAAAACTGCTCTTCTGTATTTAATTCTTCTTTTACGGCTTTTAAATCCTCTTTGATACTCAAAACAAATTCCTTAAAAAATTTTGTAGCATATTATCACATTTAAAATTAAACTCGCATTAGTTTCGTTTTGGTATATAAATTGCTTATAATTGTATATTGTGTTTACAGCTATACAAAGCATAATTTCAAATTTGTTTTGATATAATAGCAAAATTTTAATAGCAGGACAAAGCTTTGGCAAAAGGAGATTTTAGGTGAAAGTGGATGTTAAAACTCTGGAAAAACTTGAAAAGCTATCCCAGATAGAGATAAAATCTGAAAAAAAAGATGAAATGATTGACAATCTAAGTGAAATAGTCAGCTTTGTGGAAAATTTAAATGAATTAGACTTGAGTAACAAAGATGCTTCATTTGCTACTCTTGAAGGAGGTACACCTTTTAGAGAAGATAAGCCTTCCCAAAATAGTGAAGTTATAGAAATAATACTGCAAAATGCACCTAAAAAAGAAAACAGCTTTTTTGTAGTTCCAAAAATAATTGAATAGGGATACATATATGGCTAGTATTGACATAAGAGCACTTTTAAAAACGATATCCGAATATAAAGCTTCTGATTTACACCTTGTCAGCAGAAGCGAACCTCAGATAAGAATAGACGGAAAGTTAACCCCGCTTGATTTGCCAAAACTTACAGGCCAAACCATAGAGTCGATGTGTTACTCATTAATTACAGACAGGCAAAAAAAAGAGTTGGAAGAAAACAAAGAGCTTGATTTTGCTATAGAGTTGCCCAGTATTGGGAGATTTAGAGCAAACTATTACTATACTATGAATGGTGAAGTGGCGGCTGCTTTTAGAACCATTCCCATGAACATACCTTCTATAGATGAGTTGAAACTTCCTGAGATATTTAAAGATATAGTACAAAGAGAGAAAGGCCTTATTCTTGTCACAGGACCTACCGGAAGCGGTAAATCAACAACACTAGCAGCAATGCTAAATGAAATAAACCTAACCGAAGAAAAACATATCATCACCATAGAGGACCCGGTCGAATTTATACATCAAAACAAAAAGTCCCTCTTTTCACACAGAAATGTCGGAGTTGATACTTACAGTTTTGCAAACGGACTAAAATTTTCTCTAAGGGAAGACCCTGATATCATCCTTGTAGGTGAAATGAGAGACAGAGAAACCATCTCTACCGCCATAACTGCGGCAGAAACGGGTCACCTTGTATTTGCCACACTACATACAAACTCTGCTGTACAGACAGTAAACAGGATAGTTGACAGTTTTGAAGGCGGAGAGCAGATACAGGTAAGAAATATGCTTTCAACTTCATTAACTGCTATCATTTCTCAAAGTTTGCTTCCAAAACTTGGAGGAGGCAGAGTAGCCATACTTGAAATACTTTTGACAAACTCTGCCATATCGAACCTGATAAGAGAAAACAAAATACACCAAATTTATTCACAAATGCAGTTAAATCAAATGAAATCAGGAATGAGAACACAAACTCAATCAATGGTAGAAGCTATAAAAAATAATCTAATAGACAAAAATACCGCTATAAGATTTTCAACGCAACCTCAGGAGCTGGCAAATCTCATAGGTATATCGTATCAGTAGGATAATATTTGAATATTTTATCCAAATTAAGGAAAAAAAGTGAAAAATTCAGAACTTAACAAGTATGTTATGGGAGTTGGAAATGATGCTTTTAAACGTTTAAAAGACTTAAACATTCCTCCGTTTCCAAAATATTATCAAGACTCTTTTAAAGAGTTTTTAAAAGAGAGGAAAAATAAAGAGATAGATGCTCTTATGAAAAAAAATTCATATCTTATAGAGCCTATTACAAACACTAAAGACTCCAAAATGGTTGATAGTTGTTATGATATAGCAAAAGAGTCTATAAAAGAGTTTAGCAAAACAAACGAACACATCAAAAAAAGCTCTATAGATTTAAGCAAAATAACAAAAGACCTTGAAGACCTTGACAATACAAAACTTCTTGAAAGCTTCAATGACTTTCATAAAAATTTATTAAAAACACTAAAAGAAGCCGATACAACCATCATAAAACTCCAAGAAGAGATACTCCAACTTGAAAAAGAGTCAAACATAGACCCTCTTACAAAACTATACAATAGAAGAGCACTCTTAAGAGACTTAGAAACCATACTGGACTTTGGAAAAGATAAAAAACTTGACTTATCACTCATTATATTTGACCTAGATGATTTTAAAAAGATAAATGATACTTTTGGACATATCGCGGGCGATAAAACACTTATATATGTTGCAAAAGTACTTAAAAGCAGCCTTAGAAGTGAAGTAAAAACTTACAGGTTTGGAGGTGAAGAGTTTGTTGTGGTTCTAAACAGGATAGATTTAGCAGAAGCTCAAAAGATAGCCAAGAGAATTTTAAAAACCATAAGTGAAAGCAAACTTATATATAAAAATTCGACCATCAAGATAACAATGAGTGGAGGCATAACCGGACATAGGCAAAATGATACAATAGACACTATCATTGAAAGAGCTGATAGAGCTTTGTATAAAGCAAAAGAAAATGGAAAAAACAGGGTGGTAACTGAATAATGGAAAATATCTCTTTTTTTGATCTATCTGTTGGAGTTTTGCTGATAATATTTGGTATAAAAGGTTTATTTAGTGGACTTATAAAAGAAGTTTTTGGACTTGTAGGTATCATAGGCGGAATATTTGTAGCATCAAGATATGCTGGGAGTGCAGGTGATATGATAGACAGTTCAATATATCACATAACAAACAGGTCTTCTATATACTTTATAGGTTTTTTGGTAACTCTTTTAGCTTTTTGGTTGGCTTCCATTCTTGTAGGATTTTTATTTACAAAACTTATAAGCTTGAGTGGACTGGGACTGTTAAACAGAATATTGGGGTTTTTAGTGGGTTCACTTAAAATTTTTCTGCTTTTTTCCATATTGATTTTTGCATTAAGAAGCATGGATATTTTCAGAGACAATATAGACAGTAAATTACAAAACTCATATATATATCCGTACCTTATAAAAAGTGGAAATTATATAGTAAAGCTTAAATTTGACGATGGAAAAAAGGCTGTACAATCCATAAAACAAACCATTTCCTCTGACAATAATGCCAGCAGCAACTAATAGGACATGAGAGAACAAAGATAATGCTTAACTACACCTATGAAGAGTTGATAAAACATTTTAAAGATATTTTAAAAAAAAATAGTCTCAAATACACAAAACAAAGAGAAGTTATTTTGGAGATTTTATATAAATACAATAAGCATTTTACACCTGAAGAACTATATATGCAGATAAAAAATGAATATCCCAAGCTAAATATAGGTATAGCAACCATATATAGAACACTAAATCTTTTGGAAGAATCCAAAATGATAACTTCTATCTCTTTTGGACAATTGGGGAAAAAGTATGAAATAGCCATAAAACCGCATCATGATCATCTTATTTGCGATATGTGCGGAACTATTATAGAGTTTGAGGATGAACAGATAGAAAACAGACAACTTGAAATTGCAAAAAAATATCACTTTTTGATAAAAAGCCACTCTTTGCAACTTCATGGTATCTGTAAAGAGTGTAGAAAAAAATTAAAATATTCATAAAGGAAGAAATTGGATTTAAATGAGTATGAACTCCAAAGAGTTCAAAAGGCAAATGAGTTAAAACAAAAGGGGGTAAACCCCTATCCTCACTATATCACCAAAGAGTTATCGACAAAAGAGTTTTTGGATAAATTTTCTTATGTTTTGCAAAGCGAAGAAAAAAGAGATGAAAGCTCTTTTGGATGTGTAAACGGCAGGATAAAATTTTTAAGACTTATGGGCAAGGCTGCTTTTTTAAAAGTTGAAGATAGTGAAGGATTACTACAGGTTTACATCAGTAGAGATGCTTTGGGGATTGAGTGGTTTAAAGATATAAAAAAGTACATCGAAGTCGGCGATATCATAAAAGTATGCGGTTTTCCTTTTGTGACAAAAACAGGTGAACTTACTTTACATGCCAAAGAGTTATCGCTTGTCACCAAAGCTATCACTCCACTTCCGGAAAAATTTCACGGACTAAGTGACAAGGAGCTTAGGTACAGACAAAGATATCTTGACATGATAATGAATCAGGATGTAAAGAAAACTTTTAAAACCAGAAGCATCATAGTGAGTACTATAAGGTCATTTTTCGAGGGTAAAAACTTTTTGGAAGTCGAAACTCCCATGATGCACCCCATTGCCGGTGGAGCAAATGCAAAACCTTTTGTGACTTATCATAACGCTTTGGGAGTTGAGAGATATCTTAGAATCGCACCTGAACTTTATCTAAAAAGATTGGTTGTAGGAGGTTTTGAGGCGGTTTTTGAAATAAACAGAAACTTTAGAAATGAAGGTATGGATTTGACCCACAATCCGGAATTTACCATGATAGAGTTTTATTGGGCATATCATACCTATAAAGACTTGATGGCTTTAACCGAAGAGCTTTTTACAACACTTTTGGATAAACTAGGACTTGATAAAGTAATAAATTACGGTGATATGAAGATAGACTTTTCGACACCTTTTGCAAAAGTTACTTATGATGACTCACTGACAAAGATAGGTGGCATACCAGGCGATATTATCAACGATAAAGAAAAAATCCTTAACTTTTTAAAAGAACATGATATCAAAGTCAATGAAAAAAGTGACTTGGGACACTTAAAAGCTGAACTTTTTGATAATTTTGTAGAGGATAAGCTGATAAATCCTACTTTTATCATAGATTTTCCCATAGAGATAAGCCCACTATCAAGAAGAAGCGACGAAAACCCGAATATTGCTGAAAGGTTTGAGCTCTTTTGTGCCGGAAAAGAGATAGCTAACGGATTTAACGAGTTAAATGACCCAAAAGATCAATATGAGAGATTTAAGTCTCAGATAGATGCTAAAAATGCAGGAGATGATGAAGCCCATGAGATGGATGAAGACTATGTAAAGGCTTTATGCTATGCTATGCCTCCGACTGCGGGTGAGGGTATAGGTATAGATAGACTTGTTATGCTCTTAACCAACCAGCACTCTATAAGAGATGTGATACTTTTCCCTGCAATGAAACCACTAGAAAACAAACAAAAAGATACAAAGGAAGATAAATGAGTTTTTTAAAAGAGAACGACCCTGATATTTATGTGCTTTGCGAAGAAGAACTGAAAAGACAAAGTGAACATCTTGAAATGATAGCTAGTGAAAACTTTACCTATCCGGCTGTCATGGAAGCGATGGGAAGTGTTTTTACAAACAAGTATGCTGAAGGTTATCCAAACAAAAGATATTATGGCGGATGCGAATATGCAGATAAAGTAGAACAGTTGGCAATAGACAGAGCTTGCAAACTTTTTAACTGCAATTTTGCAAATGTTCAGCCAAATTCAGGCTCACAGGCAAACCAAGGTGTTTATCAGGCACTTTTAAAGCCTTATGATAAGATACTTGGTATGGATTTAAGTCAGGGCGGACATTTGACTCACGGCTCAAAAGTAAGTAGTTCGGGCAAAACTTACTCAAGCTTTTTTTATGGTGTAAATAAAGATGGGTATATAGACTATGATGAAGTAAGAAAGATAGCCAAAATTGTCCAACCAAAGCTTATAGTATGTGGAGCCAGTGCATATCCTAGAGAGATAGACTTTGCCAAGTTTAGAGAAATTGCCGATGAAGTCGGAGCATATCTTTTTGCCGATGTGGCTCACATAGCAGGTCTTGTAGTAGCCGGTGAACACCCTCACCCTTTTCCTCACTGCCATGTTGTAACAACTACAACTCATAAAACTTTACGAGGTCCAAGAGGTGGACTCATACTGACAAATGAAGAAGATTTGGCCAAAAAGATAAATAGTGCAATTTTCCCGGGTATTCAAGGTGGTCCTTTGGTACATGTCATAGCAGCAAAAGCTGTAGGATTTAAATACAATTTAGAACCAAGCTGGAAAGAGTATGCAAAACAAGTTAAAGTCAATGCAAAAGTTTTAGCCGAAGTTTTACTAAAAAGAGGGTATAATATAGTAAGTGGAGGAACAGACAACCATCTTATACTTGTATCGTTCCTTGATAAAAGCTTTAGCGGTAAAGATGCCGACATAGCTCTTGGAAATGCGGGAATAACTGTCAACAAAAATACAGTTCCCGGTGAAACAAGAAGTCCTTTTGTGACAAGCGGTATAAGAGTAGGCTCGCCTGCGCTTACAAGCAGAGGGATGAAAGAAAAAGAGTTTGAATTAATCGCAACAAGAATTGCAGATGTATTGGATGATATAAACAATACCAACCTCCAAACCAAGATAAAAGAGGAGCTAAAAGAGTTGGCTAAAAATTTTATCATATATGACAGACCGACATACTAAGGATATAATGTGTATAATGTAGATATAACCCTTATAAAAATGATAACTAAATTTTACTATATAAAAAGAGATAAGATTGTAAACAAAGTCAATTTCAAAGGTAAACTCTTTTTTGATAAATTTGAAAGGGTTGATGCTGCACTCACCAGACAAGTTATGAATGAGCATGATGAAAGAAAGATAACAGTTGCTCACTCTTTGATATCTGATAGAGATATTGTTGAAAATATCGTATTTGATTACAATGGCAGAGACCCTGAGAGATTTTGGCACAGAGCTCAACTAATGCTAAGAGAAGAAGGATATATAAACTTTACAGCTTACAAAAGTAAAACTGAGGGCCATCTTCATCTTTATGTTCACAAAGGTCATACTACACTGCATGAAGGATATCAATTAGCCAAACTACTTTCAGCAAAACTGCAACAAAAAATGCCAAGGCAGTGGAAAGTATTTCCGGATCCAAATATACCAAGAGAATTCAATATACTTGTACTACCTTACGAAGTTTACAAAAAAGAGAGAGGCTCATCTTGGTCAAAACATATGTAACAGGAGTTTAACATGGAAGAAAAAAATGAATTGAGTGATATCATACTTGACAACAAAAACGGTGATAATTCCAAAAAAGTTAAGAAAATTCTAATACTTAGCATTGTACTTGTGCTTATATTTATCTTTGCGGTTGTAGGTATGAAACTATTTAATAAACCGGAAGTCAAAAAAAATCATTTCAATATCGTTTTGCCTCCTGAACCTGCAGCTAAAAGTGAGCCAAAAAAAGAGGAGTTGTTCAAGCAAGTTCCTATCATAGAAGAAAACAGTACTACTGCGAAAGACAACTTTAACGCTATGGTTGAAAAACTAAAAAACAAAGAGCAGGCAAAAGAAAAAACGGTCCAAAATATTCAAAAAAACAGCCCTAAAACTACGCTCGCTCAAAATCCAAAAGAAAAAAATGTAAAAACTACTTTGGCAAAAGCCAAAAAAAGCATAAAACCTGTTAAAAAAACTCTATCATCAGGCAATACTTATATACAAGTGGGTGTAACATTCAAAACAAAGCCTGATAAGAAATATCTGCAAAAGATTTCAAAAACAGGATATTCCTATAAGCTTTACAACTTGAAAATTGCAGGAAAAAATGCCACAAAGATTTTGATAGGTCCGTATAAAGACAGGAAAACTGCCAAAGCGAATCTGCCAAAAATTAAAAAAGCGATAAACAAAGCTGCTTTTATATATATAATAAAGTAGATAAATGGTTGAGTTTAAGAGTCTGCTTTTCGATCAACTTGCACCTATTGCAATATATAAAAAGATAAAAGATATATATCCCGATGAGATAACACTGCTGTTTGAAAGTGCCATAAATACAAGTGAAGGAAATTTTTCTTTTATCATTATCGGTGCAAGAGAAAAAGTTATTAGAGAAAATGAAAAAAGTTTTTATATCGATGAAAAAGGAAAAAAAACCGAGATAGAAGAAAACCCACTTGATTTTTTAAAAAAATATTATCAAAATATCGACCAGGGAAAATATAAAAAACTGTCAAAAGAGGCTAATGTCGGCTTTGTTGACGGTTTTATCGGCTATATCGGGTATGATATGGGTAAAATTTTTGAGCCTAAACTCAAAAAGAGTATGTCAAGCCTAAAAGATGACTTGCATATGCCGGACCTTGAGCTCATTAGACCCAAAATCACCATAGCATTTTCTCATAAAACCAACAAGCTTACCATCATAAGCGAAATAAAAGACAGATCCAAACATTTTGAAAAGATTACAAAAGCACTTTTTGAACCATATATACCTTTTGACATAAAAAAGAGTAAAATTGACAAAACGAAAGGCAAGTTTGAATTTTCAAAAGATCAGTTTTTCAAAATGGTTAAAAACTCCAAAGAGATGATAAAAAGCGGGGATATCTTTCAAATAGTCTTATCAAACAGATACACCCAGTATGCCAACATAGACAAATTAAGTTTTTACAGAATTCTTAGAAGCAAAAATCCATCACCCTATATGTATCTTCTTGATTATAAACATTTTTCCATAGTCGGAAGTTCACCTGAAGTAATGGTAGCTTTAAAAGAGGGTCATATCCTTTTAAGACCGATTGCAGGTACTAGAAAAAGAGGCGGAAGTCTTGAAAAAGACTTGGAGCTTGAGCTTGATATGTTAAATGATGAAAAAGAAAAAGCCGAACATTTGATGCTCATAGACCTTGGCAGAAACGATGTAGGCAAAGTTGCAAAACCCGGAAGCATCAAAGTAAAAGATATGATGAGAGTTGAAAAGTATTCTCATGTAATGCATATGGTGAGTGATGTCGAAGGAGTTTTGGATAAAAAGTATGATATGTTTGATCTTTTTCGTGCTACATTTACCGCCGGTACAATGACAGGAACTCCAAAGATAAGAGCGATGGAACTTATAGCTAAGTTTGAAAAACTAAAAAGAGGATATTACAGCGGTGTGATAGGATACTTTGGCTTTGATGGTAATATGGACAGTTGTATCGTAATACGAACTTCATATCTCGATGATGAAAAGATAGTTTTTCAAGCAGGTGCAGGCATAGTAGCTGACAGCAAAAAAGAGCTCGAGTATCTTGAAGTTCAAAACAAACTCCAAGCCCTTATGAGCTCACTGGATGATTTGAGTGAATAAACTTTTTACAATTTTTGGAAATCCGGTATCTCACTCTATCTCTCCTCTTTTACATAATTTTACTATGAAATCTTTGGGTATTGATAGCTGCTACACAAGAACCCACTTACAAGATGGTAATAAATTTAAAGATATATTTTTTAAAAACGGATTTGAAGGAGCAAACATAACGGTGCCTTTCAAAGAGGTTGCGTTTGAGCAATGTGATGAGATAAAAGGTATAGCAAACAATATAAAAGCTGTCAATACAGTTATCAGGCAACACGACAAACTCATAGGATACAACACTGATGCTCCGGGTTTTTTTGAAAGCATCAAAGAGTTTGAGGGTATAAATTCCGCTCTTATTTTGGGAGCCGGAGGCACTGCAAAAGCCATAGCAAACATACTAAAAGCAAACAAAATCAAATGCACCATCTTAAATAGGTCAAAACCAAGACTTGAATACTTTATAAAAAACGGCTTTAAAGCCTATAGTTGGGATACTTTTAAGATAGATGATTTTGACATCATCATCAATACAACTTCAGCAGGGCTTAATGATAACAATATGCCTCTTGAAGAAAAACTACTTACAAATTTGGTAAAAAATACAAAATATTGTGTCGATGTTATATACAACAAACAAACTCCGTTTCTAAAAATAGCAAAAGAGCTGAACAAACCATATAAAGATGGCTCAGATATGCTTTTGTATCAAGCTGTATTGGCATTTGAAATATTTTTTAACAATAAATACAATAAAGATAATATTGAAAAGTATATGAGAAAGGCTTTTAAACTTTTACTCTGAGCTCCAAAGCTTTTGCAAGAGAGAGGGTATCTACATTTTCCAGATTTATTCCGGTAGGTACCCCTTGGGCTATTTTTGTAAAGCTTAGGTCATACTCTTTTAGTTTATCTTCTAAAAATATAATAATTGCATCATTTGAAATAGATGGAGTAAGTGCAAAAATAACTTCCCGAATACCTTTCTTTATAACTCCTTCAAGTTTGCTTACATCCAACTCTTCCAATGATTTGAGTACAAAATATTTTCCATCATAGTCTGTACTCTCTTCAAGTATAAATATATCTTTGGCATTTTCTACAATACAGAGTTTAGTTTCGTCTCTCATCTCATCAGCACAAATCGAGCATATCTCATCTTCACTTAAAGCACCGCATCTTTGGCACTCTTTTATAGAAGTTACCGCTTCTTGAATTGCATTGGCAATCTTCAGTGCCGAAAAAGAGTCTTTTAGCACCATATGATAAGCATATCTAAGGGCTGATTTTTTACCTACGGTAGGCAGTGAATTCAAGGCATCAACTAAATTATTAAATTTTTCAAGACCATATTTTTTCAAACTCTCTTATCCTTATTTTTTACTTTTATATACATGATTATATCTAAAAATTACAAACAGTTTTATAAGTAGCTATCAGTTTTAATAAACTTTAAAAGAACTTTAAAGTATAATTTTGCTCTAAATTTATGTATATGGAGTAGAAGTTGGAAATTGATTATTATGAAGTCTTGGAAGTCTCAAGAGATGCCGATGCCAGCGAGATAAAAAAGGCTTACAGAAAACTTGCTCTTAAATACCATCCTGATAGAAACCAGGGAGACAAAGAGGCCGAAGAAAAATTTAAACTTGTAAATGAAGCGTATCAGGCCTTGAGTGACCCTAAAAAAAGATCTATTTATGACAGATACGGTAAGTCCGGACTTGATTCTCAAGGATTTAGCAGCTACTCAAATATGAACAGTGAAGACATTATGGATGACCTCAGCTCTATATTTGAGTCAGTCTTTGGACAGGGATTTGGCGGGTTTGGAGGATTTGGAAGGAGAGATTCAAGCTCACACTCAAAATATCCCCTTGATGTAGAAACAAGCATAACTCTTGACTTTCATGAAGCAGTATTCGGTACAAAAAAAGATATAAAATTCAAATATAAAAAGCCTTGTGATATTTGTGAGGGAACAGGCTCGGAAGATAAAGCAAGAGAGACTTGCAGCAACTGTGGAGGTAGAGGTCAGGTTTACTACAGACAGGGCTTTATGACTTTTTCTCAAACTTGTGAAGTGTGTCACGGAAGTGGTCAAATCATAAAGAACAAATGTAAAAACTGCCACGGCAGGGGATACGAAGAAGTCGAAGAGAGTGTCAGTGTAGAAATTCCTGAGGGTATAGACGACGGTAATCAAATAAGAGTTGCTCAAAAAGGCAATATAAACGACTACGGAGACAGGGGTGATCTTTATGTAAGAGTGCATGTCAAAGAGGATGAACACTTCATAAGGCACAATGATGATGTATATCTCGAAGTGCCTGTATTTTTTACCCAGGCCGCTCTTGGAGAAAGCATAAAGATACCTACTCTTAGAGGAGAGACTGAGTTAAAACTTCCTGTTGGAGCCAAAGACAAACAACAATTTATCTTCAGGAATGAGGGTATAAAAAACGTTCACACAAAAAAAGAAGGCAATCTTATAGCCCAGATAAGCATTGTCTATCCCAAAAAGTTAAATGAAGAGCAAAAAGTGTTATTAAAGCAGTTGCAAGACTCTTTCGGATATGAAAGCAGTTTGCATGAAAACAAGTTTGAAGGTGTCTTTGAAAAGATTAAAAAATGGTTTAAAAAATAGGAGAAAAGATGAAAAAATTTATAGCAGGTTTTATTGTGGCAATATTTGCTTTGACAAGCTCACTAAGTGCAGCAAACCACAAAGAGGATTATACATTTAAATTTAAAGATTTAAACGGTAACAAAATAGTACTAAATACTTTTTTGGAGGGAATTCACTTCAGTAATGCAAAGGGGAAAGTTGTTCTACTCTCTTTTTGGGGCAACCAATGTCCTCCATGTCTTATGGAGATGCCAGAACTGATAGAGTTGCAGGAAAAGTACAAAGATAATTTTCTTATAGAGGCATTTCAGGTACAAACAAGAATAAGCGATGATGATTTGAGAGCTTTTGTAAAAGAAAAAGGTATAAACTATCCGGTCATCAATGACAGCGACCCTGAAGTATTTAAATTTTCAGATTATATAACTGCAAAAACTTCATGGAAAGGACTTATTCCTTTTTCAATACTTTTTGATAAAAAAGGCAATGCCACAAAAGTATATCTTGGTCTTAAAAGCAAAAAAGAGTTTGAACAGGATATAACAGAATTGATAAACAAGTAACAACAAGCAGGGAATTTCCCTGCTGTTATTAACTGACCTTACGCACCTTATGCCACCTTGATAAGCAAAGAAGGTACAAAAGGTACTTAAAGTCAGTTATTACTTTAATTCACCCCAGTTATCACCTATATTTACACTACATTTCATAGGTACATTCAAAGGATAGATATCTTCCATAGTCTCTTTTGCCAATTTGCTAAAACTCTCCACCTCATCATCTTTGACTTCAAAAATCAATTCATCATGAATCTGCAAAAGCATAGCATTGCTGCTTTTTAGTAAAATATTATACATTTTATTCATAGCTAGTTTTATAAGATCAGCTGCACTTCCTTGAAAAACAGTATTAACTGATTCTCGCTCGAATGATGCTTTCATAAATGCATTTGCACTGTTATAGTCAAAATATCTCTTTCTTCCCAAAAGTGTCTTTACATACCCGTGCTCCTTGGAGTATTCTACAATACTTTCAAGATAAGTTTTAACAGTTGGAAAACTCTCAAAATAGCTCAAAATATACTCTTTTGCCTCTTTTTGGGATACATTTATTTCGCCGGCAAGCTTTCTACTTCCCATTCCATACAAAAGTCCAAAATTGATACTTTTTGCAATATTTCTTTTTTCATGAGCTTTTTCTTTTCCAAATATTTTTACAGCAGTTTCAAGATGTATATCCTTATCCTCTTTGAAGGCTTTAACCAAAGCCGGATCTTTGCTAAAGTGTGCCAGGAGTCTAAGCTCTATTTGAGAATAGTCAAGACTTACAAGTTTATATCCCTCTTTTGCTATAAATGCTTCTCTGATTTCCCGTCCAAGTTCGCTTCTAACCGGAATATTTTGTAAGTTTGGATTTTTGCTGCTTAGTCTGCCTGTAGCAGTTCCAGTCTGCAAAAATGAAGTATAAATCCTGTTATATTTATCCATCCTGGCAAGTTTCAAAAGAGGCTCAATATATGTGCTTCTAAGCTTGAAACTTTCCCTGTAGTCAAGTATTTTTTCAATGATAGGATGCTCATCTTTCAAAGATAACAGCACTTTTTCATCGGTACTGTATCCTGTTTTTGTTTTTTTACCCTTTTTAAGTTTTAGTTTTTCAAACAAAATTTCACCAAGCTGTTTTGTGGAGTTGATATTAAACTCACTTCCTGCAAGCTTATATATCTCTTTCGTAAGAAGCTCCAAAGTTTTATTTGCTTTTTGCAAAAGATATTCCAAAAACTCAATACTTACACCTATACCTTCGTTTTCCATAGACAAAAGAGTCATAATAAAAGGGTACTCTACCTTTTTTGCTTCCTTTTGCAAATCCTCTTCAAGGTTTACTTTAAAAAAGTTATAAAGTTTCAGTGTCATCCATGCATCTTCACTTGCATACAAACAAGCTTCATTTAAATCAACCGAGCTGAAATCATCCCCTTTTTTTACGACATCTTTAAACTTGACCATTTCATGATCAAAGTATCTTTTTGCCAGATTATCCATGCCTACGCTGCTTGAGGGGTCTTTCAGCCACGCTTCTACCATAGTGTCAGCTTCCGGAACATCAGGTAAAAAGTTAAAATTTTGCAAAAGGATATTGTAGTCATATTTTAAATTTTGTCCTACAATTTTAAATGAAAAAAGTCTCTTTACGGCACTTGCCGCCGCCTCTTCTTCAACCTGGTCTCCAACTCCAAGATAAAAGTGGTTTATAGGCACATAAAAAGCCTCTTTTTCATCATAACAAAATGAAAATCCGACTATTTTTGCAATTCTCGATGTTGTAGATGTTGTCTCGGTATCAAAAGCCACTACAGCATCTTTGGGGATTTTATCTATCACTTCAAAAAGCTTCTCTTTTGTATCAAGCAGTATCGGCTTGAAACTCTCTTTGGCCTCTTTTCTTTTCAACTCTTCATGCTCATATGCGGCACTTGCTCTTTGCAAAATCGTTTTCATATCATATTTTTTGAGCTCATCTTTTATGTTTAAAATAGGGTTATTTTTTGGAAAAGTAAACTTGGAATAATCTATATCTTTTACTATATTATAGTATAGTGAGGCAAGCTTATAACTTAAAAATGCATTCTCACGGGATTCTTCAAGAAGCTTTTTTGTTCTTTTGTTGGCAATTTTATCAAGATTTTTATAAATATTTTCCAAGCTACCAAACTCTTTTAAAAGAGTTCTAGCCCCTTTTGGACCTATGCCTTTGACTCCGGGTATATTATCACTGCTGTCACCTACAAGCGCAAGATAGTCCACTATCTGAGAAGGTTTTACTCCAAACTTTTTTATACACTCTTCTTCATTGATTTTTATCTTTTTCATAGGATCGTAAATGAGAACTTTATCATCATCAATAAGCTGATAAAGATCTTTGTCTGATGATACTATCTGTACTTTTATCCCTTTTTTCTTAGCATCTTCAGCAATGGTTGCTATGATATCATCTGCCTCATATCCTGGAACTTCTATGGACTTGAAGCCCATTTTATTTATCCACTCTACTGCAACAGGCAACTGCTTTAAAAGATCTTCGGGAGGTGTGGGTCTGTTTGCTTTATAGTTGGGGTCTATTTCACAACGCAAAGTTTTCTCTTTTGAATCAAGTGCAAAAAGAAGATAGTCGGTTCCATGCTCTTTATTTATGGAGGCGATAAAGTTTACAAATCCTGTCAAAAGTCCTGTAGGAAAACCATCTTTGCTTTTAAGATAAGGCAAAGCATAATAATTTCTAAAGAAAAATCCAAAAGTATCTATAATAGTCAGTGTTTTCAAATCTCACCCTCATAACTTTCTTGCAACAGTTTTATAGACTCACTCAGCTCTTTTTCATCAAAGCCTGCTTTTTTTGCATGATTTAGAGCAATGGTTATATTTCTTTGAGAAAGAGGAGCATTTACAGCCAGAGCGGTTTTGGCAATATTTAGATATGTTGCATACTCCCTGTACTCATCATCTGCAATTTCAGGTTGGTCACTGTATCTAATAATCTCTACAAGAAACTCATCAAATCCCCAGTGCTCAAATATTTTAGCCGTAACTTCACTTGAAGTGGTATCAACATACATTCTCTCTATCTGTGGAATATTTATAGCGGTTTCTATGTCTGATTTGAACTGAAAAACTTCATCATTTTTCACTATTTCATCAGCTATTATAATTTTTCCTGTTTCTTGCAAAAGTGCAGGCATAAAAAGAGTTTCCGCTTTTTGCCTGTCAATTTTACCAACCCATTTTTTTATAAGAGCTCCTTGCATATTTGATATAAGAGCAAATCTTTCGGGTGCTATACCGTATGGCTCCATATCAACCTTAAGGAGTTTTTTTACAGATATTGTTGCACTCAAAGAGTTTATTTCTTTCATACCAAGCAAAGAAACAGCCTGAGAAACACTTTTTACTTCGCTTCTAAGTTCATACAAAGGAGAGTTTACTATCTTTAGTATATTTGCCACCAACATTGGATCTTTTTCAACTACCTTGGAAAGTTCAGATATGGTTCCGTTTGGACTGCTACAAATGGCATCGATGCGTATAAATGTCTCCGGAAGCGGAGGGATGGATCGTATCCTATCTATCAGCTCTTTAGTCATTTTCTATCTCCATTTTAAGATATTTAGCTGTATAACTTTTCGTTTTTTTCATATTTTCTATCAATTCCTTAACACTACCCTGAGCTATTACCTGTCCGCCTTTGTCACCACCTTCATATCCCATATCTATGATGTAGTCACTGTTTTTTATGATATCCATATTGTGTTCAATTACTATAACACTGTTACCAAGGTCGACCAAATGGTGCAAGACTTTGTTTAGCCTGTCTATATCGGCAAAATGAAGTCCGGTTGTCGGCTCATCAAGCACATACAAAGTATTACCTGTCGCATTTTTTCCAAGCTCTTTTGAGAGTTTTATCCTTTGGGCTTCTCCACCGCTTAGAGTGGTTGCATTTTGACCAAGCTTGATATACCCAAGACCGACATCCTGCAAAGTTTTTAATTTTTGATAAATTTTTGGAATTGCTTTGAAAAACTCTGCTGCCTCATCTACACTCATATTTAAAACATCGCTGATGTTTTTTCCTTTGTATTTTATCTCCAAAGTCTGAGCGTTGTATCTTGTACCGTTACAACTATCACATTTTACCATAATATCCGGCAAAAAATGCATCTCTATCTTTATCTCCCCCTCTCCCTTACACTTTTCACACCTTCCGCCTTTTACATTGAAAGAAAATCTTCCAACTTTATACCCTCTTATCTTTGCCTCTTTTGTTGAACTGAAAAGTACTCTTATCTCATCCATTACTCCCGTATAAGTTGCGGGGTTGCTTCTGGGAGTCCTTCCGATAGGGCTTTGGTCAAGATATATGACTTTATCAAGTTGTTCAAGCCCTTCACAATATGCTCCTGAAACTTTTTTGACCTTTTTTGCCCTGTTTAAATCCTCTTTTGCTATAGGCAGAAGTGTCTGAAGTATGAGTGAGCTTTTACCGCTTCCGCTGACTCCGGTAACGCATACTAAGTTTTTTATAGGTATTTTAACTGATAGATTTTTTATGTTGTTGATATTTACATTTTTAAGCTCTATAAAATTTTCCTGGACTCTTTTTTTAGTATGTTCAATTTTTCTCTCACCTGTTAAATACTTTGCCGTTAGAGTATCACTTTTTAAGAGCTCTTTATAGGTTCCTGCAAAGACTACTTCTCCACCTCTTTCACCGGCACCCGGGCCGATATCCACTATAAAATCAGCTGCTTTTATGGTCTCCTTGTCATGCTCTACCACTATAACAGAGTTACCTTTTTTTTGAAGGTTTCTAAGAGTTTTTATAAGCTTCAATGTATCTCTCTCATGTAGTCCGATACTAGGCTCATCAAGAACATACATTACACCGCTAAGACCGCTTCCTATCTGAGAAGCTATCCTTATTCTTTGGGCTTCTCCACCGCTTATACTTCTTGCATCTCTTCCAAGGGTGATATATCCAAGACCTACATCATACAGAAAAAAAAGTCTCTCTCTTATCTCTTTAAGAATTGGGGCACTTATCTCTTTTTGCAAGGGGGTGAAATACCCAAAATTTTTCTCATCACTGAAAAAAGCATAGGCATCTTCGATAGGCATATCAAGTATATCAGCTATATTGCATCCTGCTACTTTTACTGCCATACTCTCTTTTTTAAGCCTGTATCCTTTACAGTTCGAACATATCTTTTCACTCATAAATTCATTGATATCTTTTTCACCTTTTAACATATCATAAGCCAGTTTTATAGCACCTTCCCACTTTCTTTTTAGCTTGTGCCTTTTCCATGTAAAATGGGCTATCTCAACTCCACCGTGAAGTATCGCTTTTTTTTGATGTTCAGGTAATTCATCAAAAGGTATGCTTATATCTATACCGCTTGCTTCGCAATAAGCCTTTAAAAATCTAAAATAATACCCCTTGTTGTAACCGTAAAGAACTTTTACAGCGCCCTCTTCTATACTCAAACTGCCATCGATAATTTTACTCATATCAAGTGAATACTTTATGCCAAGCCCGTCACAAACCCTACATGCCCCCTTGGGTGAATTAAATGAAAATGACAAAGGCTCCAACGGTTCGTAACTTATCTTGCACTCAAAGCAGGCATTGTGTTCGGAGTAGTGTATATGGCTGTCTTGCAGGTCAAATTCATCTGAATTTAAAATGTCAACTTCAACTTCTCCATAACTTTCATTTAGAGCTTTTTCAACATCTTCGGCAATTCTTGCTCTGTTTTCCTCTTTTATTATCACTCTATCTATAACTACTTTGATGGTATGCTTTTTGGTCTTGCTAAGCTCTATCTCTTCATCAAGCCTTACCATAACGCCATCTATCATAGCCCTTATATAGCCGCTGTGTCTTAAAGACTCCAACATATCCGCAAAAGTTCCCTTTTTCTCTTTTACCAGAGGTGCCATGATGACAAGTTTCGCACCTTTAGGTAGGGATAACACTTGTTCTATAATATCACTGGCAGACATTTTTGATATCTTGTGTCCACAGTTGTAACAGTACTGCTCTCCGACTCTGGCAAATAAAAGCCTCAGGTAGTCATATATTTCAGTTATGGTTCCTACGGTTGAACGCGGATTTTTACTGGTAGTTTTTTGATCAATCGCAATAGCAGGAGTAAGCCCCTCTATCCTCTCAACATCTGGCTTTCCTATGCGGTCCAAAAACTGTCTGGCATAAGAAGAGAGTGACTCAATATATCTTCTTTGCCCCTCTGCATAGAGTGTATCAAAAGCCAAAGTACTCTTTCCGCTACCACTAATACCCGTAACTACAACAAGAGAATTTTTAGGAATTTGAAGTTTGTTTATCTTTAAATTATGCTCTTTTGCATTATATATTTTTATCATTTATATCCTCTTGTCTAAAAGAATTATAATATCAAAAATTATCTATAATAAGGCTTATACATATTTAGTTTAGGGGTCAGGCGATAGCAATAGTATTTTTTAACTTATATCTCACTACAAAAATAGTTTCTTAAGTATAAGAAGCATAATCACTACATAAAATATCAAAAGCAGTTTTTTGTGTCTTTTGTATTCTGTTTTATGCGAGAGCTTGATACCGAAATAGACTCCTACAAGAGAAAATATACCCACCAAAAACCCTTCTCTGTAATGAACAAACCCATTGTATGCAAGACTTGCAAATCCTGAAACTGAAGAAAATATAACAAAAAAGAGTGCTGAAGAGAGTGCTTTTTTTAAGGGAAAATGTAAAAAGCCTACAAGAATAGGGGTTATAAGCAATGCTCCGCCTATGCCTACACTGATAGACATTGTTCCGACAAGATACCCTATAACAAAAAGCAAAAGATTGTTATTTATCTCTTTTTCATCAGATACATGGGGGGATTTGAAAAATTTGTAAATTGCCAAAAATACAAAAGATAAAAATATAAGTGTCAAAGTATGTGATGAGAGGTGACTCACTATATATCCACTGTTTGCTGCTCCGAAAAATCCTCCAATACCGACGGATATGGAATTTTTAAGATTGAGTGTACCTTTTTTATAGTTGAGATATGAGCCGTAAAGTGAGCTAAATACCATTTGGGTTACAGAAATGCCTATGGCATACTTTATATCATATCCGAGCATCAAAAGAGCAGGAACCAACATAGTACCTCCGCCTATGGCAAAAAAGCCTGATAAAAATCCTATAAAAATACCTAAAATTGACAATGCTACCAACATATCTTCTCCTTACAAACGAATAATACTCTTTTTTTACTTTAAAATCTCCTTTTTATTGGAAATTAATTCCAATAAAAATTCCTCTCAATAAAGCTTTGCCCGAAGGGCAAGACAAAGAAACACTCATACTTTTTACTATTCATGATGATTTTACAAAAAATTATGAGTGTTTCTTTAAACATTTATTTAATTTATATAGTGTATACTACAAAGTAAAGTAATAAGTTTAAAGGGTTTATTTTGGTATTTAAGTTTTTAAAAAATGCTGCTGATAATTTCTTTTGCAATATCTTGGGATTTGAGTTGAGTGAGTGCAAAACAAAAAACTTTCAAAATTTTTATTGCTCTAAAATATCAATTTATCAAAATGATATAGAGTATGATGCTGTTTTTTTGTTTAAAAAAGACACACTCAATTTAATAGCAAAAAACTTGCTTTTTGAAGAAAATCTTGACGAAAAAGCTTTTATAGATTTGATTAAAGAAGCTGCCAATCTTATAGGCGGTACTGCAAAAACCATGATAGAAGAATTTGACGGTGACTCAACATATACGCTTTCTACGCCAGAGTATCTTGGGTTTGTCAAAAACTTAAAAGAGTTGTCTCTGACTTATTTCGATACAAGCAAAATAAATAACAGATGTTTTGTTTTGGGGCTTGAGGAAATATAATTTGGAAGAAATATTGCAAAAACTAGACAAATCCCAATACGAAAAGCTAGATGACATCAGTGTTGTTTTTACCGCAGAGCTTGGCTCTACGACACTTGCCATTGATGAAATACTAAAACTTTCAAAAGGTTCAGTCATAGATTTGCAAAAACCTGCCGGAGAGAGTGTTGAGCTTTTTATAAACAATAAAATCATAGGCAAAGGTGAAGTTATGGTTTATGAAAAAAACCTTGCAGTAAGGATAAATGAAATACTCGATTCCAAATCTGTCATTCAATATTTCAGTAAGGAGCTCACTTGATATCTTTAAAAACTGTCAAATTTATAGCTATTATCTTCTTTTTACAGTTAAATCTTTTTGCAACCACACTTCTTACATACAATACATATGATAGAGACGACAGAGTTGATATAATGCTCTCTTTCGATACACCGTATAATGGAAAACTGTTTTTGAAAAAAATTGACGGTGGTTACAATATCACTTTAAACAATATAAACTTTAACAAAGAAGTTACCAAAAATATAAATTCACCTATAGTAAATCAAGTTCACATAATTCCCAAAAAAAATAGTATAAATATAATTCTTAAAGCTAAAAAGAATATCCACATCATTGCATCAAAGACAACTGACGGTTTCGGGCTTAGACTAAGAGCAAAAACCATATCCAATCTATCAAAATCAACTACCGTAAAAA
Source organism: Campylobacterales bacterium (assembly GCA_027023175.1). Lineage (GTDB taxonomy): Bacteria > Campylobacterota > Campylobacteria > Campylobacterales > JALSKU01 > JALSKU01. Next base: position 6,741 of record JALVWW010000255.1, on the reverse strand, counting down.
ATAAACCGACTCCAAACAGTTTCAATACACTGCCTTTGGACAAATCTGGTTACAATGACAGCAGATACTATATGGTTATACTTGTTTTGGTACTGCTATTGCTAGTTCTTTGGATTGTAAAAAAAAGAGTGACCAAACCAAATTCTGGTAAAAACTGGCTATTTAAAAATGATATAAATGAAGATGAAGTAAAAATAGTATATAGAAAACAAATCGATCCCAAAAACAGTGTTTTGGTTCTTTCATACAAGGATAAAAAATATCTTATTTTAACAGGCTCATCAAACCAACTCCTAGATAAATTTTCAAGTGATAACTCTACACTTGAAAGCGATGAAGAGTTTGAAGAAATGTTTGCAAGAAACAGACAAAAACTGGATGAATTTTTAAAAGTAGGAAATGATAAGCTCTCCAACTACAGAGATAAAGCAAGTCTTGATTTGAGCACTAGTTAAAAAATTCATTTATATACTCTTTTATCAAAAGAGGGTCTTCTACTCTGTTTACCTTGTTTCTGAAAATTGTAGCATTGGGAAAGTTTTTCGAATAGGAATGGATATGTTTTCTAAAAATTCCTACTGCCCTTTCTCCATAAAAACTCAGCATACTCTCAAAATGCTCTAGCACTATCTCTTTTATCTTCTCTTTTTCAACGGTTTTTAGAGAATTTTTTATCTGATAAAATATCCAGGGATTACCCACAGCTCCTCTTCCTATCATAACAGCATCAGCACCGGTTATTTTTTTGACTTCGTTATAAATTTCCAAAGTGGTTATATCTCCGTTGGCTACCAATGGTATAGATATAGCTTGCTTTGCTTTTGCGATTGATTCATAGTCAATCCTATCTTTTTTATATGCATCGCTTCTTGTTCTTGCATGAAAAGTAACAAAATCCGCCCCGCTCTCTTCACAAACCTTAGCTATTGTCTCAGGTTTTTTGTCACTAAAACCAAGCCTGCTTTTTACTGAGGTATATTGTTTGTTGGAGTATTTTTTTATCGTTTCTATGATTTTACCCATTTTTGGCAAATCATTTAAGAGTGCACTTCCACTGCCTTGTTTGACTACTTTGGGCACAGGACATCCACAATTTAAATCAATACCGTCAATCCCCTCAATATCGTTCAATATCAATACAGCATCTTTGATAATATCTATATTGCTTCCAGCTATTTGAACAATGTATGGAGTTTCATTTGGAGCTTTTTCTAACATCTTGTAAGTTTTTTTAGAGTTATAAACAAGCGCATTGGAGCTAATCATTTCGCTTATAGTAACATCAGCTCCAAATTTTTTGACTACCTGTCTAAAAGGAAGATCAGTAAACCCTGCAAGGGGAGCCAAAAACAAAAGGTCTTTTTTTGAAAAATCTATCATTTCAAAGCTTGAAGGTTGAAGGTTGAAGGTTGAAGGTTGAAGGTTGAAGGTTGAAGGTTGAGGGTAGAAGGTAGAAGTTTATTGTAGAATTATTGCTATCCACCACTCGCTACCCGCCACTCGCTTTTTATATATCAAAGAATATATCTATATCAAAATTTTTTCCGCAATCTTTCAATTCAAGGATATATTTAAATTTTTTACACTCTTTTGATTGCAAAGACAAAAGTAATTCTCTAGCTTTGTCTATCATTTGAAATTCAAATAATAGATACAAATAGGCCTGTAGTGCTTCCTCTTTTTCATTTGAAAGAGTTTCAAAGGTAGAAAGTACCGCTTCAGGACCCAATAGAGTTTTTAATTTTTTGGCATACATCAAGTAGTCTCTCTTATCAAAATCAAACTGCTTAAGTAACTCTTTTAACTCATCAACACTGAGCTTGAAATCATCCTCTTTGTCCTCAAATCTTTGCATAAGTTTATCAAAAATTTCTTTTTTTATCTCAAAATCCTGCTTTTTTATATCGCTGAAGCTTGCATATGTACAATATATCTCAAAAGCTTTTTGACATATCTCGTTACTTTTATCTTCACAGTTTTTCAGGATATTTTCTGACTCTTTTTTATCATTTGAGAGTTTATTAAGGATATTTTTCTTAACAAAGTAGTTATCTTTCGGAAGTTTGTATTTTTTAAGGCTTACATACTCTCCTGATTCTATTTTTTTAAGAATATCAATAACTTCTTTTAACTCATCATCATTTATATCACTTGCATCATGGGTTGCATCAAATTTAAAATGGTTTAATACTCTTGCAGGCAAATCATACCATTTTGTTGTAAAGTTCATATTTTTCCTGTCACCAAGCATATGGTATTTTACATATTGAAGATATGTTTTATAATCTTTTTGTAAATTTCTCTGTATCAAATAATTTTTAAAACTATAAAAAACCATATGCAATACCGATGTAACAACCAATATAACCGTAGGCAATACAACCCATAAGGCAACTTTTAAGGACAAAGGAACACCAAAAAATGTTAGAGTATAAGTATCACCGTTGAAACTATATACATAAGCTCCTACAGCCACAATAAAAATAATTGAAAATAAAATATATTTTTTTAATCCCATTTCGCACCCTTTAGTTTTGTTTTTCTATAATCTCCCTACATACTATACAATATTTTGCATGAGGTTTGACTTTAAGCCTTTGAACAGAAATACTTTCTTCACACATTTCACAAATTCCATATCTTCCCTCTTTTATCTTGTTCTTAGCATATTCTATCTCTTTAAGCTCCTCGGCTTGTTGTTTGTTTATAGCATGTTTGGTTAGCCTGTCAGAACTTATTGAGGCATGGTCAGCTTCATCAGATGCATCAGTTTTTTGTAATTCTTGCATATCTTTTAATGCATTGTTTATATTGTTTTGTATTTGCTCTTTTCTGATATCTAGCAAATTCTCAAAAAACCTCAAATCACTCTCTTTCACATATTCTCCTTCAAAGTAACTTTGTATAATGGCAATTTTTAACCGCCACTATAAAAAATTACTTGTGATACGGGTGATTGTTTACTATACTTAATGCTCTATATATTTGCTCAAATAAAACAATTTTTGCTATCTTGTGTGAAAATGTTAATTTCGATAGTGATATCACCTTATCACAACTATCCAAAAACTTATCCTCAAAACCATATGCTCCGCCTATAAAAAAATATATCTCATCCTCTTTTTTAAAAATCTTACTGAATTCAATACTATCTAACATTCTCCCTTTTTCATCGAGTGCGATATTGAATCTGCCCAATTTTTTTTCATATACATCGGTATAACTTTTTTTGGCTCTGCTTGCTTCACTCTTTTGTGCTTTTGCCACTGTTTTGTTGAAACATACAATATGTTCAAATTTTGCATATTTTGAAATCATTTTTTTATAACTCTTGGAGATAGTTTCATATTCATCATTTATCTCTTTTTCTATCGTATAAACTTTTACCCTATGCAACTTTTTAACTTTCGGCTTTATTATCTTTTTTATCTTCAAAAAATGTCAAAAAGTCACTGATGGTTTTTTTCATATCTCCTCTTTGGACTATCATATCAATAAGTCCGTGCTCAAGTAAAAACTCGGACCTTTGAAAACCTTCAGGTAAATCAGCTCCTATAGTTTGTTTTATTACTCTTTGCCCTGCAAATCCTATCAAAGCTTTGGGTTCGGCCATTATGATGTCTCCAAGCCATGCAAAAGAGGCACTGACTCCCCCCATAGTAGGATCAGTCAATACTGAAATATAAGGCAATCCCTCATCATCAAGCTTTGCCAATGCTGCAGCAGTTTTTGACATTTGCAAAAGTGAAAATGTACTCTCTTGCATCCTGGCGCCTCCACTAGCACTTACGATAATAAGCGGGGTTCTTTTTGCTATGGCTCTATTGATTGCTCTTACTATTTTTTCACCCTCAACTGAGCCCAGACTACCGCCCATAAAAGCAAAATCAAAAACCACCAACTGCACAAGTCTGGAATTTATTTCACACTCACCGCTTATAGCCGAAGACTTTCTGCCGGTTTTTTCATATCCTTCTGTTATTCTTTTTTTATAAGATTTTTTATCTACAAAGTGCAACGGATCATTTGGTTCAAGTTCACTGTCCAATTCAACAAATGTGCCCTCATCAGCCAGCATATCGATACGCTTTTTGGCAGATATCCTCATATGAAAATTACACTTTGGACAAACATTTAAAAGGTTTTCGACCTCTTTATAGTACATCAAAGAGTTACAACTGGGGCATTTCACCCAATGACTTGGCACCTCTTCCTTTGTAGGCTGTTGTCTTCTCATTTTGCTGAATATATTACCAAAATTCATTTCAAACCTCGCACAATTGTAGTTAATCTTTCAAACAGTTTTTTATCATTGGATATGACTATTACTTCATCTTCAAGCAACACTTCCATATCATCACACATATACATTCCTGCCGCTATATCATACTCTCTTACTTTACCCTCAAATATAACAAATCTAAAATTATGCGCATAAGCAAGAGAGAGTGCCAATGCACCGGGACTTCTGTATTTAAGTCCAATTTTATTTACATCACAAACAAGTTTTGAAGAGGCATAAGCTCTTTCATAAATACCTATTGTAGCATAATTATTACTTGTAATTTCTGAAAAATCTTCTCTTTTTATATTTGCTTTTTTAAAACCTTTATCATTTTTTATAAAAATATCTCCATTGGCAAAATTACAAATAACTCCATCACATACTTTGCCATCTTTTTTTCTTGCTACCGAGCTTCCAAAATAGGGCAACCCTGATATGAAATTTTCACTACCGTCTATAGGGTCTATGATAATACTCTCTTTGCCTTCTCCAATGATACCGGACTCTTCAGATATAATTTGTCCAAATTTTCCCAAATGTTTTACAAAAATCTTTTCAGCTTCCATATCTACAACCCTGCTGATATCTCCGCCCGCTCCTTTTTGAAGCTTTTTTTTAAATAAAGGGTTGTCGGCCATTAAAAGTTCAGATATCTCTTGATTGGCTTTTATAACACTTTTTATAAAATCCATATCTATTTTAACTTTTTTATGATTTGGTGAGCTGCTTCTTTTCCGTCATTGGCAGCTCTTACAACCAAATCAGCACCCCTGTAACAATCTCCTCCTGCAAAGATTCCTTTTTTACTTGTTTCGTAATTTTTGTCAATAACTATACCACCCCATTTATTGACTTCTATCCCGTTTTCAGCCAAAAAAGATGGAACTTCTGGAGAAAAACCCAAAGAAAATATAACTATATCAGCTTCAACCCTAAAGTCACTCCCCTTGACCACTTCCACTCTTTGTCTTCCTGAACTATCTTTTTCTCCAAGCATTGTCTTTTGTATTTCAACAGCGATAACTCTTCCTTCACTGTTGACTACGACCTCTTTTGGACTGGCATTAAAAACAAATTCTACACCTTCATCATAAGCATTTTTTATCTCTTTTTTGCTTCCGGGCATATTTGCTCTGTCTCTTCTGTAAAGACATTTTACACTTTTGGCACCCTCTCTTATGGAAGTTCTAACGCAGTCCATTGCAGTATCGCCACCACCGATAATTACAACATTTTTATCTTTTACACTATATTTTTCATCAACACTCTCCCCAAAAAGCTTTTTTTGGATATTTACCAAAAAGTCAAGTGCTTTCAGAGTACCCGGCGCATCTTCGTTTTTTATATTTGCTCGCCTTGATTTTTGTGCTCCTATAGCGATAAATATACCGTCACATTTTTGATATATTTCGGAAAATGAGATATCTTTTCCTACTTCACAACCAAGATGTAAATTCAGTCCTGCTTCCTGTAGCCACTCAAATCTTCTTTGGACTATTTTTTTATCAAGCTTGAAGTTTGGTATTCCATAAGTCAAAAGTCCTCCTGGTCGCGAAGCTTTTTCATACATATCTACCCCAATACCTGCCCTTAGAAGATATGTGGCCACCGATATACCTGCGGGACCTGAGCCTATGACAGCTATCCTTTTATCACTTGTTACTCCTGGAAATTCAGGCTTTAAACCATATTTAAAGCCATTTTCTGATATATAAGTCTCAATCGCTCCTATAGTAATAGCACCAAATCCGTCTTGGTTTAGTGTACAATCACCCTCACACAGCCTATCATGTGGGCAAATCCTACCTGTAATTTCAGGGTATGGATTTGTCTCATTTGAGAGCTTAAAAGCCAACTCTTTATCCACATTTGCCGTAGCTTTTAGCCAAAAAGGGATATAGTTATGTAAAGGGCATTTATTATGACAATAAGGATCACCACACTGGATACATCTTTCAGCCTGTATTGCGGCATCGGGAGTTTTAAAGAGCTCATATATCTCTTTATAATCTTTTATTCTTTCATTTGAGCCTCTTCTTAGAGGATCTATTCTTTCTACTTCGGTAAAATTTTGCATATTAATCTCCCTCATCCGGATTTAGTGGAGTTTTAGTCAAATCTTTAGGTCTTACCATCCAAAACTCTCTTACTTCATGTCTGTAATTTTCAAGTATATATTTTGCTCTGTTGCTTCCTGTTTGATTTATATAATCTCTAAGCAACTTTTTCAAAAAGTGCTTCGCTTCATCCATTTCATCACTGTCAATTCTTCTTGCAACTACAAGTTCTTGATTGAGTCTATCTATAAAACCTCTGTCCTTGTCGTATACAAAAGCAACTCCTCCGGTCATTCCGGCAGCAAAATTTGCACCTGTTTTTCCAAGTATGATAGCCACACCGCCTGTCATATACTCACAAGCATGATCTCCTGTTCCTTCAACTATTGCCGTAGCCCC
>JALVWW010000254.1 GCA_027023175.1 Campylobacterales bacterium | reverse complement strand
CGACAAATTTACCGCCGTTTAGTGATACGGTTTACAAATTTGCGGATGATGTTAAAAAGATGAGCAATGGTCAGCTTATCATCAGAGTTGACTCTAAAAACAAACACAAGTCTCCGTTTGGTATCTTCGATATGGTAAGAGCCGGACAGTATGAGATGGGACATACCGCATCTTACTACTACAAAGGAAAAGATCCAAATACTATGTTTTTTACTACTATTCCGTTTGGTATGATTGCAGCTGAACAGTGGGCATGGTTTTACTACGGAAACGGTATGAAGTATATGGAAAAAGTATACAACAAGTATAACATTATGGCATTTCCGGGTGGTGCTACAGGAAACCAAATGGGCGGATGGTTTAGAAAGCCTATCAACTCTTTGGCTGATTTAAAAGGTCTTAAGATGAGGATTCCAGGACTCGCCGGAGAAGTTATGGCAAAACTTGGTGTAACAGTTACCAATATAGCTCCGGGTGAACTTTATACATCACTTGAGAGAGGAAACATTGATGCACTTGAATGGGTTGGACCTGGAATGGATATAAGAATGGGATTCCATGAAATTGCAAAATATTACTATACAGGATGGCATGAGCCTGCAACTTCTTTAACATATTTTGTTAATAAAAGAAAATGGGATAAACTTCCTGATAACTTAAAAGCTATCTTAAAAGATGCCATGAAAGCAAATGCATTTGATATGTATGTTCAAAACTATGATATGAGTGCTAGAGCTTGGAAAAAGATGAAAGAGGAGTATCCTCAAATCAAAGTAAAAACATTCCCTCCAGAGGTTTTAAAAGCTATGAAAAAAGCTACTGATGAAGTTTTGGCAAAATATGCTTCTAAAGATCCTCTATTTAAAGAGATTTTACAAGATCAAAGAAAATATTTGAAAATGGTTAGAGAGTGGACAAAAATGTCTGACTTCCTATACCTAAAAGCAAATATGTATAACCAAGAGTAAGATCTTAATTCTCCCCTTTTTTAAGGGGAGAAAACTACAAAATAATTAGGAAAATAAAAATGGATAAATTAGTAAAAGCAGAGATAATTTTTGACAAGATTATCGATAAAATAGGCAAACTATGTGCATATTTGATGCTTTTGATGATGCTGAATGTATTTTATGATGTTATTATGAGATATATTTTCAGAGAAGGCTCAATAGCTATGCAAGAGATGGAGTGGCATATTTTTTCGGTAATCATACTTCTTGGAGTTTCATATACTCTAAAAGAGGATGGGCATGTAAGAGTGGATGTTTTATATGATAAGTGGAGTCCTAAAACTCAGGCTATTATAAATATAGTCGGGGTTGTGCTATTTTTGTGGCCTTTGTCACTGCTTATAGCATGGGGATCTATTGATTTTGTAGTAGAGTCATATCAAATGCATGAAATTAGCGGAGATCCGGGAGGATTAACTCATAGATGGATCATAAAAGCTTTTATTCCTTTCTCCTTTTTGCTTCTTATCTTTGCAAGTATAGGCTTTATTATCAAAAATATCAATGTTTACAGAGGTTACAGCAGAGTTAAAACAAGAGAGGATGAGATAAAAGAAGCCATAGAAGAAGGAGGGATAGAGTAATGATAGGAATTACAATGTTTTTTACCGCCCTTGTGATGCTTCTTATAGGGTTTCCTGTTGCTTTTACATTTGGAGCGGTATCAGTATTTTTCGGTATGGCAGCGGGATTTTTGACTATCATTCCTGATGGTGGAACTATGATGGAAGCCTGGGATGAGGGTATCAATATGTTTGCAATGATGCCTCATCGTATATGGTCTATTATGACAAATACAATTTTGATGGCAATACCTCTTTTTATCTTTATGGGTATAG
>JALVWW010000253.1 GCA_027023175.1 Campylobacterales bacterium | reverse complement strand
CTTTATCGCTTCGCTAAGATCCATTTTACCATAAGATTTAATAAACTTAGAAGAGAGCTTATTATTCGCATAAATAGCGTATCCTACTGAATATAGTGAATTTTTTGTTATCTCATTTATGATTCGGTCACTAGAGTACATAGCATCAGAGTTATTAGCAGGTCTGTGCCCAAAAGATGATCTAATACCAATAAACAGAAGCAATCCAATAGGTAAAAACCATATAGCTCTTTTTAATAGTGGTGTTTTTAAGATAGATATAAAACTATTTTGACTAGCTTTTTTATATAACCATATAAATAAAACTATAATAATAAATGCGATTAGTATAGGTAGTTTGTAATCTGCCATTAGCATTCCAAAAACCTCTTTTGGGTATGCTAAATACTCTACAAATTTAAAATTTGGTCTTACATCGTACTCTTTAAAAAATGGAAATGTTGCAACCTCTATATATATGGCTAAAGAGAATACTACCCCAAAATAAACTCTTAAAAAAGTGTTTGAAAATTTTGCTAAGGCTCTTGGTGTAAAGGCTAACAGTAAAAGAGGAATTACTAGAAGCATAGACGCTACTATTGTATCCATTCTTAAACCATATACAAAGCTTAGCCAGTAGTTTATATCACTATTAGTAAATCTATCGTATTGCCAAATAAATAGTCCTAATCTTCCTACAAAGAATACAAGTACTAATGCAACATAGTATTTTAAAAGTTTTTTAAATATATCCATTTTATTCCTTCTATTTAGAGAGCTAAATCATCTCTTTATATGCCTTAAATGCTGGGTATTTTATAAGTTTAGAATCTCGATTATCCACCAATCCATAACCAGGTGCTATTAGCCCATGCCAGTATATACGCTCTATTTTACCACTATTTTTTGCAATCTCGTGGTATTGTAGCATATATTTAGTGTAGGTTAATAAATCTACACACTCTTTTTCAGATGTTGGTGCGTAAGGGGCTGTATTACTAATTGGCCAATTGGCTTCTGTAATATATATACTATTACTACTTTTTGGCGAAAGTTTTACCAATGCATAAAGCATATCTATCTTATTTTTAGTATCGAATATCCCCATTTGCCTATTTTGTGGTGCACCTCTTCTATCTACATACAGAAGAGACGAAAACTTATCGTACTTTACTTTTGCAAAATTAAACAGAGTTCTTATTGTATAGTGATACTCAAAATCTATAACACTAGAACCTATTAATTTTATATTTTTAAACTCCGTGTCTCTTAACTTTGCAATAGCTCTATACCATTTTAAATACTCGCCCATAGAGAAAAAGCCCCATTTGGTACGGTTAATTGCATTACCAATTTGATACTCATCTACAAAAGAGCTAAAAGCTATAAATATCTCTCTTAGATGTTTAATTGTTAAATCTATGTTCTCTATATGCTCTCTATCTTGCATAATATTTAGAAGTATCTTTTTATCTTCTCCAAAGCTTTTTGCAAATTTTATATACTCTTGTAATCTATCTATATCCCATAGCGGTAAGCGTATTAACAGATGTTTTACCCCTAACTCTTCACTTAATTCTGCTTGCTCTGCTCCATCATCTAAACATACACCTATTCCGTAAAAGTCTAAACTATTTTCTACTTTTTTGGCCTTAAAAAGCTTCATTATTAAAATAGATAAAGGAAAAAATAGAGCATTAGATAAAACTAGAGGTACATAATCAAAAGCATTTTTTAGTTTCATTCTTTTTTTATATTTTTTATCTTTTAGCGGATAAGGCTGGCTAGAGTATTTATCCCAAATAAATGGCTTTTTCATTTTCTGCCTTTTAAGGCTTTTATTCTCTTTTTACGCTTTAGGTACTCTTGGTG
>JALVWW010000252.1 GCA_027023175.1 Campylobacterales bacterium | reverse complement strand
ATAAAAGGGTGTAAAAGTACTATGCTTACGGGCTCTTTATTTACCGATACGGTAAAAGGACACAGCATTGATGACGGAGTAGAGTTGTGTAATGACTTATTGAGTGAACTTGAGGCTGACCTGACTCCCGATAAAGAAAAACCACGTTTGGTAATGCATGCGTATCTTGCGGCAGTTCAAAACTACAAAGATAGACAAAATGGAGAAGAAGAAGATGTAAAAGAGATTACTATTCACTCTAAAGAGTATTATGGATGAATATACTTATTCCTCTTGATGATGAGCAAAATATATCGTATATAAGTGAGCCAAAGGAGTGGATAGTCATAACTTTGGATAACGGCAATAAAATCAATGAGAAGCGATATAAAAGCAAAAGTGATATAAACGAATTGATTGATTTTGTTGTGATAAAAGATAAAAATGAAGATATGAATGACTTTTTAGATGAGGATATAGGGGTTTTGATAGTTCCATATAAAATGAATACAGATGAAATAATCGAGGCTTTTATCTTTAGAGAATTGTATGAGTTGGGGAATTAATGATAAAAAATATAAAAGAGCTTTTTAGTGTCATACCAAACTATCCCGGACTCAATATTGCTCTTGTGGATGGGTTTGACCTTAGGGATGAGTTTATAAGTTTTTGCAAGGGCCAAGAAGCTACTTTATATCTAAAAGATTTTGATAAAAGTCTGGATAAAGGCTTGGAGGATGAGTTTGTAAAAGTTGAAAAGTTTGATTTTAACGACAAAAGATACAATCTGCACTCAGTTTTATATGATTTTGCTTTTGTTTGTTGTGATATAAATGAACTTCCTTTGGATGAGATAGCCAAAAAATTTTACAGAGTTATAAAAAATGCCGGATATTTGTATCTTTTTATAAAAGATAAAGATATACAAAATGTCATAAAGCTTTTGGAAGAGACAAATTTTGTATCTGTAAATGTTATAGATAGTTTCAAAGATACAAATATTGTCTCCGCCCAAAAGATGCACGGGTGGATGAAAGTTTAAGGTACAAAGTGTAGTACTTCTGGTTCGGAGTAATTTGGTACATTATCATAGGTAAAAATACTATAATACTTCTCTTTGTCAAGTGAACCGAAAGTATCATAAGTGTATTCATCTTTTCCACCGTATATTTTTACCCCATCCATAAAATTCTTTGGAGGATGAAAAGAGTTTCTTACTACATAGGACCCTACAAAATCTTTATCTTTAGGATTTTTCCATAAGAGTTTTATCTTCCCTTTTTCAATACTGTATTTTAGGTTTGTAATCTTTGGAAGAGCTTTTTTTCGCCTATTGATATATTCGACTATAAGTTTTGGTTTTACTCCCCACTTGACTATTCTGTTTTTTATATCATCGTTGGTTGAGGTCGGATTTATAATTATCTCGAGATTGTTTCCTTGTGTATGAACATCCTCAAGCGCAAGTCTGGATAAGGTATCAAATATAAAATAGTGCTTTCTTTTTTTATCAAGATCAACATCTCTTAATTCATAGCCGATATATTCGACTCTTTCTCTGTTTTTTATATCTTGATAGTCTAAAATGGTACTGTTTTGCAAAAGTTCAAGATAAAAACTTATCCCTTTGGGTTTTAGATAAACTGTTTGGTTCAATAGCTCTATATAGGCTTTGGTTATGACTGTATTTTCAGGGTTTGGCAAAGATGACAAATCATACTCAAGGTGTCCGTATATCTTTTGTCCGGTTTTGTCATATCCGCTCTCAAGTCCAATTTTTTTAGAATTTGTACTAATAGATTGTGATATTTTCGGCTCTATTTCCATTTTGATTGAAGGTAGAGTATATTTTATCTCAAGCATTGGACGATA
>JALVWW010000251.1 GCA_027023175.1 Campylobacterales bacterium | reverse complement strand
TTTTCAATCCTTCTTTTTGTAAATAAACTAAATGAATCTATTGGAAATAAAATTATTTTATTTAATAATGATATTGAAAGTTGATTTATGATTGGCAATAGATGTGGTGCAGATACATGTATAACATCATATTCTTTTTCTATTTCTATTAGTTTATTTATAACGAGATTATTTGCTTTTCTATATTTTAAAAGATTAAATGGGGTAGATGTAAAGAACCACTTAAGCAGCACTTGATATTTATTGCTTTGTTCAAAATCTAATTTATAAAATTTACTATTTTTAAATTTATTTTCCTCTTTGTAATAACTACTGTCTTCTCGTGTAACTAAAGACATTATATCCATGCTATAAATACTATTTTCTTTTAATAAATTATAGTTGATTTTATTCACACCATTAGCATACTCTGGGAATGGATAAAATGGTGTAATCAAAAGTACTTTTATTTTATGTTTCATTTTATTAACTTCCTATAAAGTTCTAAATATTGATTAGCTTGATTTTTAATACTAAAATATACTGCTCTTTTAGTTATTTCATTTGGATCAAATTTTTTACTAATAGCACTTAGGATTTTTGCAGACAAATCATCAATATTCTCAGGCTCAAAGAGTAACCCGATTTTTTCAGAATTGATTATATCTTTTAGTCCACCTGTATTTGGTCCTATGACTGGTGTTTTGCAAGATAAAGACTCTATTGTAACCATACTAAAAGATTCATATCTAGATGGTATGACTGTAAAACTACTATTAAGAATGTATTCTTGTATATTTCTTTGAAACCCTTCAAAACTTATCTTTAAATTTTTATTGAGGTTATCCTCTTTCAGTTTTAATAATTCTTTTTTATAGTTTATGTCCTCGGGATTGTTTCCATTTACATCACCAATAAATAATAGTTCTATATCCTTATCAGTATGATTTGAAACTATTTTGATAGCTTTTATTAATAAATCTTGACCTTTTATTCTTTGAAATCTTCCAATACAATTGATAACTATTATATTATCTTTTCTTATTTTCTTTTTTTCAACAATTTTAAAATTTGTGCCTAAAAATATTTTTTCTTTCTTTTCTTTTTTAATAGTTACAATACTATCCACATCTGTTGATACTGAAATTACTTTATCTATTATTATATTTATAACTTTTGCTCTAAGACCATTCGGTTTTTCCCAGTACCCATGAGTTGTCCATACAATCTTAGATTTGATAAAAAACAACAATGGCAATACATTCAGTGAATACGAATGGACTATATCATAAGAATCTAGCTTCTTAATTAAATTAGTATTATAAGAAATTAATGGTATAAATTTAAACCATCTTTTGCGTGTAAAAAATTCTTCAGTTTGGATACCTCTTTTCATGGCTTCTACATGAACTTTTCCAGAGCAAAATAATGTTACATCAATAGTTTTAGAAAGTTCTTCTGCTAAATTTAAAAGATTTGATTCTCCCCCACCTATTTCTGTATATTCGGTTATTAGTGCTAGTTTCATTTTGATACCTATATTTTTTCTAAAAAGCTTAAGGTATTCCTATACCAAATCTTTTTATCAATATTCTTATCTTTCCAGTTAACACCATCTCCAACTTCTAAAATCAAATCCTTAAATAGATAATTGATATGTTCAAGAAATCCAGCTGTTTTATGGTGATAAATGGTAGGAAGAAATGGTTTTTTCAGTGCATAAGCTAAAATATTTCCATGCAGCCTAAAACTAATTACAGCATCTGATTTATCCAATAATGAGATAGCGTCTTTGTAATCGGCTGGAAATTCTATTTGTATCTTTTCACCATAAATCATTAAAAATTTCTTTGCTAAATTTTCTTCAATATTCTTTTGAAAGAAAATTAATTTTGGAGTCTTACCATAATCTATAACTGCATCAACTTGAGCACAGAATGCTTCAAAAAGTAATTCCCATTTATAGCTTTGATCATCTTTAAAATTTTTATTATTAAAATACTCCGTGAAAATAAGAGATATTGAGTTGTCTTTACAATTATTTGTTTTAATGTACTTTCTAACATTCATTAGTGCAACAGGATCTATTGCAATATTCACTTTATTACTGATTTTTACATTATTGACTAATTGATTAAAGGATTCTCTATCTCTTACAGTAATTTTATCAACAAAATTTTCTAAATAATACTTTACCGTTTTTCTTCCTTCATCTGTCAAGAACGGCCCTGCTCCTATACCATAAAGCCAAGTTTCTTTGCTAAAATATTTTGCTATTTTCATTTGCTTTAGCCAATCACGTGGAACATTTGGTTGCCAATCAGATAAAAAACCTCCACCTCCCATAATAAATATGTCACATTCCTTTATTGCTTTTATAGTTTTAAAGATATCTAATGTAACAATTGAACGCAACCAACCTTTCTTACTTGATGGAACTTGTCGCACTGCATGAATTAATTGTGTTTTTTTTGTATATTTTGGATTATAAGATAAAGCAGTAATACTACAATTTGGATATTGAGCCTCTAAAATATCAATTATTGCTTGTAGGATTGCTTCATCACCAATATTTCCAGGGCCATACCAACCTGATATTACTATTTTTTTATTCATATAAATTTCCATTTTACTTTATTTTCTTTTTTTAGTTTCATATAATACATTTTATTGTCATCTAGTTTTTTATATTGTTCTATATTTCTCTGTTTTATTATTTTTGCAGGATTTCCACCTACTACAGAATATTTTGGGATGTCTTTTGTGACAACACTTCCCATTGCTACAATGCTTCCTTCTCCTATTGTTACACCAGGTACAATTAATACACTATCACCTATCCAAACATTTTTTTCTATCGTAACTTTTTTTTTATATGAGCATCCATCATATGGTAGCATTGTTGCATCTTCATATCTATGATTAGATGTATGAATAGTAACCCTTGGACCTATAATAACATTTTCACAAATTTCCAATCCACCTATTGCCCAAATATATGCTTTTTGGCCTATATAAATATTATCATGCCATATTATATTTTCACTATTTCCAAATGATGAATCAAAAGTAATATCAATATTTTTATTATAAATATTAAGTTTTTTTCTTAAAAAATATTTCTTAATTCTATTTCTCATTTTTTCTCCTAAGCAGATAAGTGATAATATATATACCTCCTATAATTCTAAGAACTACAGTACTTATTGCTGCACCTTCTGCTTGAAAAAGTGGTATTAATAATATATTTCCAAAGTAATTCAATGGTAGCTGAATCCAATTTAAAAGTGTTAATACATAGGCTTTATTGATTGAATATATAACTAAAGATATGGGATTTACAATAATACCAAAAGTAAAAGCAATAAGTAATATCTTAAATACTGCTACACTGTTTTCATATTGAGTACCAAACAGTAAAGGAATTACGTAAGGAGATAATAATTCAAATACAATTAGAATAAAAATTATATATTTTGCTTTTTGGAGTATTTTAAATATATACTCTTTTATAGTGTTGTTTTGTAAAAAAACTTCCATTTTAGGTAACAGTGTTGTAACTAGTGATGCTGTTATTAATGGAAATATCATAGCTAAATTCATAGCTACACTATAGTAACCAGCTTCTTGAGGTGTGCTCATTTTGGTGAGCATCATTATGTCTAATCTCATTATTACCATTGTCGCTAAAGATGATAGAAATATCCAAAAACCAAGCTTATATATTTCTATAAAGTGATAGAAATTAAAACTATTATTAAAAAAAATATTTTTATAACTTGTTATTAGCAAAAAAATCAAGATAGTAACTAACGAATACGAGTATGAATACATAAAATATACTAGATGTTCGTCTTGAGTAAAAGATAAAGATATAAATAATATTGATAATAGTTTTAGTAAATTGTGAGATATATTCATAAAAGCAAAATATTTGAATTGTTGTTTTGCTTGATAATTGGCTATTATAACACTATTAATAGAATGAAATAATATAGCGATACTAATAAACTGAATAAGTTTTGAATAGACATTTGTTTCAAAGAAAAACAGAGATATATGATCTGATAAAAAATACAAGAATAATATAACAATAAAAGATAATATTATTTTACTAATAATCACTGTATAAAATATTTCTTTTGCTTTTGATAAGTTTTCACTAAGATATTTTACATAAGAAGTTGATATTCCAAAATCAGATATCTGTACAGCTATAGTAAAAATAGCTAACAAAAGAGAAAATACACCGTATTGCTCTGGACCTAAGTCTCGTGACATTATAATGATGGTTAGAAAACCAATACCCTGTGCTACGATATTGCCAGATAGTACTTTTAATAAATCTTGTAAAGCTTTAGATTTTATTTTTGATAATATCATATTAAATACTCTGGATTGTGTTTTTGACTATAAATTCTAAATTTATTTGTTGTGTAACTTGTGTATTTTTATCATAAGATACAACTTCACAATTAACGTCTTTATGATTTGGTAAATATTGTCCATTCTCTCTTTTACATGTTAAATGGGTGTCGTCTACAGCTGCAATAATAGTCTGTTTAGGTATAGCAAGAATTTTATCATCACTTGAGACATAAACATTTGGAGCAAAACTAGAAGCTAGTGCTGTTTTAATACTGTAATATATTAACGGTTTCCCAGCTAAGGTTCGTAGGTCCTTGCGAGGTATCCCCTTTGATCCGCCTCGAGAAGGCATGCCTACTAAAACTTTCATTTATTTGTCACTACCAAATATATCCCGAGTATAGACCTTCTCTTTTACGTCTATAATATTGTTTGAAAGTCTATTGGCAACAATAACATCACTGTTGGTCTTAAACTCTTCAAGACTTTTGATAACCGTTAAACCTTCAAATGTATCTTCTTCCAAAACTGGTTCATAGATCACAACTTCAACACCTTTGGCTTGTAGTTTCTCGATGATACCTTGAACTGCAGAGCTTCTAAAGTTGTCTGAACCTGTCTTCATGATGAGCCTGTAGATACCAACGACCTTTGGGTCCTCTGCCATGATCTGTGAGGTTATGAACTCTTTACGTGTGTCATTTGCATCGACGATAGCACCTATGAGGTTGTTAGGAACATCTTGGAAATTCGCACGTAGTTGTTTGGTGTCTTTCGGGAAGCAGTAACCACCGTAACCGAATGACGGGTTGTTGTAGTGTGTACCGATGCGAGGGTCAAGGCCGACACCATCGATGATGTCTTTAGTGTTTAGACCAAACTTCTCACTGTAAGAGTCAAGCTCATTGAAGTACGCTACACGCATTGCTAGGTAGGTGTTGGAGAATAGCTTAATAGCCTCTGCTTCAGTACTGTCGGTAAATAGTACTGCTACGTCTTTCTTAAGTGCACCACGTTCTAACAGTCCAGCAAAGACCATAGCTCTGTCACTCTTCTCTCCAACGATGATACGACTTGGATAGAGATTGTCATGGAGTGCATTACCTTCTCTCAAAAACTCTGGAGAAAAGATAATATTTTCAGTGTTAAACTTTTTTCTGACAGATTCAACATAACCTACCGGGATGGTTGACTTTATGACCATCGTTGTATCTGGATTTATCTCTAAGACATCAGCAATGACATACTCTATAGACTTTGTGTTAAAAAATCCGTTTTCTTCATCATAATCGGTAGGTGTAGAGATGATGACATAGTCAGCACCTGTGTAAGCCTCTTTTTTGTCTAAAGTAGCTTTAAAACTTGGTGTTTTTGGTGCTAAGTTTGGGTTGTTTAGCTTTGAACTCTCTTGGAGTGCTGTTAAGTACTCTTGAATCTCTTTGTCTTCTATAGGTGAAATCCCCTTGTTTAGCATCTCTACTTTTTCAGGGATGATGTCTAAAGCAATTACTTCGTTGTGTTGCGACAAAAGAATTCCGTTAGAAAGTCCTACGTAACCTGTTCCTGCTATTGCAATTTTCATTAATTAACTACTTTATATTTAGGGCATCTCCAAAAACCCCATTTCCAGAAGTCTAAAGTGCCTATAACTCTTTTTGAAATTTCTATTTTCAAGATTTCCACCGTTTAGGTTGAAAAATTGATTGAATCTTTACAAAAAACAGTAAATACTCAATCAATTTCTCTCTTTTTCTATAACATTTGTATCTTTTTAAGTCTTACCAGTTGTTCATATCTAAAGAGGTTATAGGTCAAGTTCATAAAGCCTATATTTGATTCTATGCGTTCAATTCCTATAGAGCACATATGCAAGGCGTCATTCATCGAGTTGGTCATATAGCCAAAGATATGTTCTACTCTTACCCTTATCTTTGATTTCATCTTATTTGTTATCTTTTGTTGTTCATCGAGGGGATGGTTTCTATAGCCTTTTTCATGGACATGGCTTGTGATGTTTTGCGCTTTCAGGCTCTCTTCGATCTTCTTGCTAATGACATTCTCTAACTCTGATGAGTCATAGGGTGCTGTACTGCTTACGCTATAGGTAGTGATCAGTTTTGTTTTTACATCTGCATTGATAGGGTCTTTATAACCAAAGTGTCGTTCACCATTTTTTGTCATCCATCTTGCGTCAGTATCTTTTTGAGCAAGTTTAGCGGGATTCTCTTTGAATGATTCGGGGATGTTTCCCTCTTTGATACTTCTGTTATCTTCTCTTGAGTTTCGTTGTTTAGGAACATCTACGAAAGAAGCATCTACCATACTTCCTTCCTTTGCTACAACACCTTTACTTATGAGCTTCTGGGTGGATAGATCAAGCAGTTGCTTGGGAACTTTTTTCTCTTTAAGTTGCTCTTTGTATAGTGCTTCTTCTATAGGTGCGCGAAACATCTCCCAATTGATCACTTTATCTAACTTCTGTAAAGGTGGTTGATATTGATTGATAGATTCCAGTTGATATTCATAGTCAAACAGTTTGCGCATCTGTCTCTCTCTTTCTCTTATTTTAGCGTTTCGCTACTTTAATTGCTTATTGGTGGAGTTTTTAGAGATGCCCTTTATTTAAATACCACTAAATGGTTCTGATGATGCACTATCAAGTTTTCATCTACTTTCCAACCTCTGGCCTTTTCTCCAATACTGATCACAATTTATCGGGTCGGCCAGTACCTTTGCTCAAACACTTTGGATGAATATGTGTCAAGTACAAAAAAACATGCGTGTATCAGTACTCATGGTAGGCCAAAAGCTACTTGGCATTATTACCTTCCTCTATAGTTACTGCCATTATAGCAAGAAGGTAATAAGCCTTGTATTAAAAAGAGTAGTTGCGAAAGGTTCAACAATCATGAGTCAATCTATCCCCAAACGTATAAGTATATTTTGATTTTTTACCTAAGATATTATTTAAATATTTAGGATGCAATCCATACCCCGGTCGAACAGAGCGGACATTCTTTTCAGTAATCACGTCACCTGCTTTTATATCTTCAGCTACATAAAGACTACGAGAGAACTGTCTATTTTTCTTTTTTTTCTCTGTCATGCTATAGTCAACTTTACCAAGAAGTTTTTCTGTGTCTCTGACGGCTTGGATCATCTCAGAAAACTCTTCTTTATCCAGAGAAAAGTCTGCATCCGCTCCACCTATGGATTTGTCAAGTATAAAGTGTTTTTCAATAACTTTAGCACCGAGTGTAGTTGCAACGACAGGAGCAATTATACCTAAAGTATGGTCTGAAAAACCACTAATAACATCAAAGGTCTCTGCCAGGTTTGGAATGGTTAAAAGGTTGGCATCTTCCAGTGCTGCAGGGTAAGCTGATGTACATTTGAGTAAAACGATGTCATGATTTCCTTCTGCTCTACAGATATCTACAGCATCCTGGATCTCATCTATAGTTGCTATTCCTGTTGAGATTATGATAGGTCTGCCTTTGGCAGCAGTGTAACGGATAAGTTCGTAGTCGGTGATCTCAAAAGATGCTATTTTATAAGCTGATGGTTCAAGCTCTTCTAAAAAATCAACGGCTGTCTTGTCAAAAGGAGAGGAGAAGATCTCTATACCGATCTCTCTTGCATACTTAAACAACTCTTTGTGCCATTCCCAAGGGAGGTAGGCCTCTTTATACAGGTCATATAACTTTTTATCATCCCAAAGGGTTCCCCCTTTGATGACAAAGTCTTCTTTGTCAGAATCTAACGTTAATGTGTCTGCTGTATAGGTCTGCAGTTTAATAGCATCTGCACCGATCTCTTTGGCCGCTTTAATAGTCTCTTTAGCGATCTCGATCTTACCACCATGGTTAGCAGAGAGTTCTGCGATGATAAAGACACCATCACTCTTTAGATCAAAGTTACCTATTTTCATTATTTAACTCCATGTGTATTACATTTTTATTATTGGCTTGTTTAATTGTTACTTCTTTGAAATTATATCGTTTATAGAGCTTAATAGCTGCGTGGTTCTCTTCAAAGACTTCTGCGATCAACTTCTTAA